>CAZPTO010000302.1:0-5019 GCA_964589155.1 uncultured Bacteroidaceae bacterium
AGGCACTACCGGAACCGGGAGTTCATGATGGCCGACCATTTCAATACGGTAGCGGAGGGGATCGCGATATTCATGGACGATACGTTATTGTTTGAGCCCGGAACCAGGTTTTCCTATTCAAGCTACGGGTTTAATTTGTTAAGTGCTGCGGTAGAAGGTGCAAGCGGTGAGGACTTCCTGGCATTCATGCAACGCGAGGTGTTCGATGAGATAGGAATGACCTCCACGACAGCCGATATGAATGACAGTATCATTGTGCATCGTGCATCGTTTTACGAGGTGAATGATGCGATGCAATTTGAAAATGCTCCTTATGTAGACAACAGTTATAAGTGGGCAGGAGGAGGCTTTTTGTCAACCACGCTTGACCTGTTACAATTTGGTGAAGCCCACATGGTCCCGGGGTATTTATCCGAATCGACGCTTGCTGTGCTGACCACTCCGCAGGTGCTGGCGAGCGGTGATACCACTGATTATGGACTGGGGTGGTTTACATGGAAAGAAAACGGAAGACAATTTATCAGTCATGGCGGTGGTTCGATCGGGGGCATCACAGATTTTGTGGTCTATCCGGACGAAGAACTGGTGATTGCCGTGCTTTCCAACTCTTCCAACACAAGGTATGGGGATGTGGTCGGGAGGATCGCAGCGCTGTTCCTGGATTCAGGAGGACAATGACGTATTAAGAATATGTATTTCGGCAATGCACTTCTTTTCCTGGCTGTCGGAATAGTGTGCGCAATGATGATTCGCCATAAAAAAAAGCCGTGCAGTGTTGATATCTGCAACGGCCTTTTTCCATTTATATAAGGAAATCCTGCTATTTCTGAAAAGGCAGGGATGAGTGGTGCAATACGATCCTTAAATCACCTTTGGTATCTTTGACATAACCAAAACTGTATTCTACTTTCACTTCTTCTCCCCCGGGGGTGGTGAAGTAATAGTTGCCCATGGCCATGGCTGTATTTCCATAGATGAAAGTTTCCTTGTTTTCAAAGCGGACATTGGTCCATGGATTGATGGCAAAGCCACCATCCTCTTTGTATTTTTTGTTCTTCCCTACAAAATAAGACAATGCCCCGTCGTAGTTCATCCTGAATTGCTTGTCGGCTGCCTTGGTGGGCTTAAAAAGGACATCGGTCATATCATATGCATACAGCTTTTTAATGTGCTTTTCCGCTGCTTTCACGTAATCTCCCCCATCGGTAAAAGTGTCACCAATTTTAACAATTCCTTCGCCCCACATCTTTTGTGCTTTCTTAACTTCGTCCGCAGTGATCATTGCTTCCATGGAGACCATTTCAGCGCCGGGTGATTCTGCGTTGGCATTCATTACAAATCCAAATGCCGCTAATAAAATAATTCCCAGTGTTTTCATAGCATTACAGTTTAAAAAATATTATTACAATTATGAATTATAGTATTACTAACATAACATGTTAAAAAAGGTTCAAATCAAGTAATTATTTTTATTATTTTTGTTGCACTTATGTCATTCTCCATCCAGATCTCACCCAGTGCATCCCTTTACATCAGGGATCCGCAGTCTACAGCAACAGGCAGGGATATTCTGCGCAATGCCATTCCTTTGATGCAAGACCTGGGCTTTGAGAAATTCACTTTTAAAAAACTCGCCCAGCGGATGGGGGCCAGCGAGATCACCATCTACCGCTATTTTGGAAACAAGCATAAGCTGCTATTGTACTTGCTCAGCTGGTACTGGGAATGGGTAAAATATTCCATCATTTTTAATTGTCACAACATACGGGAAAGTAAAGAGAAGCTTAGGATCGCTATCCGAACCGTCATAGAGAGCAACAGGCGCAATCCACTGGTGGATTATATAGACGAGGAAAAGCTGTACGCCCTGGTTATTGAGGAATCAGAAAAGGCCTATCATACCAAACAGGTCGACCAGGAGAACCGGAAAGGGATGTTTCTTACGCTCAAATCACTAAAATCCGAGATCTCTGCGATCATCGGTGAAATCAATCCCAAATACTTATTTGCCAACTCCCTTGCAAGTACCATTCTTGAAATGTCGTCCAGCCTGCGGTTTTACGCCAATCACCTTCCCTCCATGGCGGATATTTCCAATCTGGAGGAGATCGACCAGCAGTTGTGTGATTTTATCAGTCAGCTTGCATTTTCGGCACTGGAGTGCTGAGCACTTCCGCCCAGTTTATTGTAGAACACAACCAACTGTATAGATCTCCTGTTTGTAAGAGACAAAATAACTATAGTAATACAAACATTTGTTGATTATTGTTGTTATATGACCATGCTGTAAACGACATAGAGGATGTAGGTTGCATCCTTCTTTTTTTAAAAAGATATACATATGAAGAAGATTTTGATGATCACAGTTATTTTTTTGGGATCATTGCAGGTATCGGCGCAGATCGATGAGGATCAGACAGGTGCATGGTACATGTATTTTTTTAATGCAAAATTCTCCGAAAGTAATATTGGATTCCAGGGAGATATTCAATACAGGAACTGGAACCTGGGGGGTGACCTGGAGCAATTGCTCCTGCGCGGTGGAGTGAATTTCCAGCCCGCGGGCAGTGACGTTCGGTTTACCCTTGGATACGGTAACATAACCACAGGTGTGATGGGCGAAGAGAAGACTACCTCTTCGGAGCACAGGATCTACCAGGAAGCATTGCTGCCCCAAAATCCTTTAACGCGGGTCTACCTGACCCACCGTTTCAGGTATGAGCAGCGGCTCGTTGAGGACCAGGACTTAAGGACACGTTACCGGTATACCCTGTTCATGAACGTTCCTTTGAATAAGTCGTCCGTTCAGCCGGGAGCGGCGTACCTTGCTGTGTATAATGAATTGTTCATCAATGGTCAGCGATCGATCGGTGAAGACAGGCAGGTGGAATTGTTCGACCGCAACAGGACCTATCTTGGTGTTGGGTATAGCTTTTTGGATAACCTGAGAATGCAGGTGGGATGGATGCTGCAGGTGACAGATAACTGGACAAAAGGCCAGTTGCAGGTCAGCCTGCATCACAGGATTTTCTAGTACTTATTGTGGAAGCATTACCTGGTCGCTCGCTTCAGAACACGGAAACGTGCTACTGATCATTTGGGTGGACAATTATTGATGATATCTTCACAACTCCCGGTGTTATCTTCTTACAGCGCGTCTTTGTAATTTCTTGTTCCTTCTCACCTGCCGTTTATACGAAGCAGAACCTTTGTATTTGCTTTTGTTCCTTCGGTATTCGGATTTGTCCTGCATCATCAGTCCCTGTCGGATCCTGTCATTCTTGCTTTGTCTTGTAGTTGCACAGGAAGGGAAGACAAAGCTAAACATCATTATAAACAGAACAGATGCAAGGATGTGCCTGGTGTTGATTTGTTTCATGATCTAGGTTTTAGCTTTTCTCTATAAAAATCAAAACAGCCGGGGTTCCACTTATCCCTTACGTAAACTTCAGTGAAAGGTTATGAATTGATAATGAATCAACTAGGCCTGTACGTGTGGTTTTGGAATTGATCGATGAATCGTGTAACTTATATCTTCAAAATCTCACAACGGATCTATGGTGGAAAGAATGCGATATGGCCCGCCTTGGCGCGGTATTTCCAGTTGCATACAGGCATTAACACGCTACGGCGTCTCTTCTTCTGTTTACCGGTTTTTTCGTGTGCATGCCCGGACTTCCTTCGTGATTTCACTTTTTTTTCTCCTTGTTTTTTGGTGTCCCTGCCTTGTCCCTGCACAGTCTTTCCAGTTTAAAAATATCGGTCCGGAGCAGGGTTTATCACAGGTAACTGTCAATGCGATCTGCCAGGATGCAGCAGGATATTTGTGGTTTGGTACGCAGGACGGATTGAATCGTTATGACGGATATGAGTTCATCCATTTTATTTCAGATCCCGGAAATGACAATTCACTCTCCCATAGCTGGATCTGGGATATTTTTGAGGATAGTGAGCGCAACTTATGGGTAGCTACCTGGAGCGGGCTCAACAGGATCAGCCCCGACAGGAGAGAGATTACCAGGTATTTTCCTGACACGAACAAGGAGGCAACCATCAGGGGTGAAAGACCTGTTTCGATTGTTGAAACAAGCGGAGGAAAATTATGGGTGGGAACATGGGGTGGTGGACTGAATCTGTATGATCCGGACAAAAATGCATTTTCTGTCTTTAGCAGTGCGGTTGACAGTACCCGGGATCTTCCCGGTGATCAGATTCGAAAATTATGCCTGGACGCAGAGCAGCGGCTATGGATTGGTACCTGGGAGGGACTTTGGACTGCGACCCTGGAGGCGAATGACAAGTGGTCCTTTCAGCAGTTCAATTTCGGTAGTAAAATTAGCAACGGGGACCTTAAAATAACTGCATTCTGTGAAGACCGGCAGGGCAATATCTGGTGTGGCACACTGGGACATGGAATCTTTAAAATTTCTGATCCGAACGGAACACCGGAACATTTTTCCAGGACTTCAACAAATTTCACCCTGATCAGCGACCAGGTGAGCTGCCTCGCGGAGGACCATGCCGGTCGCATCTGGGTGGGAACGGTTTCTGCAGGAATATCCGTACTTGATCTTTCAGATGGGACCAGCAGGACAGTTACCATGGATCTTTCCAAAGAAAATACACTCGGCTCAAATAGCATTCACAGCATGTTCCGCGACCACTCCGGTCTGATCTGGCTGGGTACTGATGGATTAAGTATGTACGATCCCGCGCTGAAAAGATTCAACTCAACCGGGAAGCTGTCCACATTGCACAGGAAAATAGAAAACATCGAGCGGGTGACAGCCATTTTTGAAGACAAGGATCACCAGGTATGGACAGGTTCGGATGAGTATGGATTGTTTTTACTTCTGGATCAGACGGCGGAGGATAATGATCCTTGGCTCAACACGGTCCTTTCGCAGCTGGAGACAATCGATGTAAGTGCCATTGTGCAGGATCAGGCGGGGAGCATCTGGATAGGGACCAGGGGAAACGGGATCATCAATATTGACCAGGAAACCCGGGATTTTGTTA
>CAZPTO010000303.1:0-4624 GCA_964589155.1 uncultured Bacteroidaceae bacterium
TGAAGTTCATCTCCTTCATAAGTCGAAAATTGGCTTCAATATCGGCGCGGCTGAGCGATCTGCCGGATGCTGGGTTCCAGCTATGGAGATTGGCACCCTTCAACAGGATTCGTTTCCCGTTCAGGTAAAATCCATCATGGTCCCTGACCTCAAATGTCCTGAATCCAAATTTCTCACGACAGGCATGCAATGTATCCCTGTTGTGGGTGAGAAAGAGTTCCACAGTATACAAAACCGGGTTTTCATGGCTCCAGGGTTTCACCCCCTGAAACTTGGAAGAAAGCCTTAAACGTTCCTGCCGCACCTTTTCCGGTGGAATGGCTCCCACGGGGCTTCCATCTACCGCTCTTATCAAGCCTGAGATCCGTGTACCCCTCCTTACATTGTTCAGGAATACGTCCATCTCAAACGATCCATCCATTTTCGCATTGATGGCTACTCTTTTCACATGGTATTGCGGGAAGACCTCAATATATACCGGCCTGTAGATGCCTCCTGTCACCCAGTAATCTGCCTGTTGCTCAGCGGCAGAGATCGCTTTGTTTCCTGATTTTTTATGGACTTCCACCTCTATGAGGTTTTCTCCATCCACCAGAAGCCGGGTGATATTATAGCTGAACTGCATGTATCCTCCCTGGTGCGGGAGACCGGCAGATTCACCATTGATCTTCACATAGGTATCGGTCAATACCCCCTCAAAAGTGAGCATGTATTCTTTGTCAGGTTGCTTGCTTAGCTGGAAGGTACGTTTATAGAAGCCTGTTTCATCCACAGCTCTTCCTTTGGAAAAATCTTCACCGTAGGTATAATTCCCATATCCATGGAATTCCCAGTTGGAGGGTACCGGGAGATTCGTCCAGCTGCCACTGCCGGCACCGCTGGATATCATAAAATTCCAGTCCACGGCGGAGGCATGATCCTTTCCTGAGAGATAGAGGCGTTCCTGTGAATAGAGACAGAGGGGGATCCAAAGGATCATAAAAAGGGCCAGTTTTTTCATCGTGATTTTTTTTAAAAATGTTTGATGGAATGTAAAGAGAAATAAAAAGGTTCTCTCTGATGAGTTTCCCTTGAGAGAACCTTTTCGGCTTGCACATAAGCCCTAACTAACTAACCAACCAAACTAACTAACTAAACTTCTCATGTCTCTGTATGATTATTTGCTTTGCATTTTTACCGGGGTGAAAACCTCAAATCCGATGGCTCTGTCACGAAAAACGATGGTATCATTTACAAAGTGTTCCAGGACGCCTCCTTCCATGTAGGAGTAATTCAGATACATGACATCCCTGGGTTTGCCGCCCCATTCCGCGCCATCTTTCACAAAAGTACTTGGTTCGTTCTCGGCCGTCTGATATGGTTCGATCATGGAACCGGGCAAGGGTTTAACGGTAATGGTATTGTCCTCATTTAGCTGCAGTTCCATTTTGTACAATCCCTCTGAGCTGATATTATAGCTTACCGCATTGGTATGTACGGTATTCATTGAATTGGTTCGCAGATTCCATATTTCGCTGTCCACCAGGTACCTTTTACGGGTAATGGTGGTATCAATAAGTTTACCGTTGAAGGTTTTAAGATCATAGCCCCTGTACAGATAATCTCCATGCATCTCGTTAATGAATTTTACACCGAAAAGGGTAAAATCTTTGGGAGCTTCTCCGCTGTTCCAGTCACTTTCAAAGCGGACATCCGGATCGCTGACCGATGCCTTCGGATTTCCTGAGAGCACAGAATCTGCGTCTGTACCGGTGATTCGAAGCGGGACCACATAATGGACCCCGGTGGAGAGGGAGTCCTGGAAAAAGGCGTCGTTCAGTTGGACCTCAATGGTGCCATTGAAACTTCCCTCAGGTATGGTAAAATACTCATCGTTAGACAGTGTGTAATAGGAGGCAGGGAGTGCACGAATCGTATCTCCGTTGGATGTTAGCAGGCTGTCGGCCAGCGTTTCATCCACCTCGAAATAGACTGTCCAGTCGGAGGTATTCTCATACATCCCTCCAATGACGACACCGATCTCAAATTTATGTTCGAGGTCATTGCTGTTGTCAAAGAAGTCCTCTCCCAGGGAGATGGTCCTGACGGGAAACTGGTGCGGGAAATAGACTGCATTATAATCAAAATCCTCGAATTGTGGTTCGCAGGACCAAACCATAAGCATGGCAGCGAACAGCGCTGTTATTTTCAGGGTGATCTTATTCATAGGATGTTTTTTTCTGATCATCATATTCATTACCTCTAGTATCCGCTATTCTGGATAAGTTCATCGTATTTTATGACTTCGTTATAGGGGATGGGCCCATAAATCATATACTCCTGGTATTTCCTTTCTTCAATTTCCTTATAGGCAATCAGGGTATCGGCATCCAGGTAGGTGCCGCGGACGGGTACGGTAAGTGGATTCATCTCTTTCCATCTTCGGATGTCCCAGTACCTGTGGTTTTCAAAGCAGAGTTCAATTCTTCGTTCATTTCTGACCAAATTTCTGAACGCTTCCTGCGAACTGATACCGGCCAGGTAATCATCGGGTTGCGTGATTCCTGCCCTGGCGCGAATCGCCCCGATCACCTCCCTGGCGGTGGGTTGTGATCCCACACTTCCTTCCGGACCATAAAGCTCATTGACCGCTTCGGCATAATTCAGCAATATTTCGGTATATCTCAGGTAGATGGCGAAATGGTCGGCAGAGGTCATGGATCTGTTGGGATCGATCTGCACCTTTTCATTCATAAATTTCTTGAGGTAATATCCACTGCGTGTGGAGGTTTCCAAAACGCCCACTCCATCCAGGGAACTGTCGGCCAGGGTAAGGATCGTTTCCCCCTCGAGGGTTCCCTCATTAAAAAGAATATAGGTAGAGAGCCGGGGATCCCGGTTCTCCCATGGATTTTCCGGATCGAATTTACTGGTTGCCGTATCCATCGTGATGGGGTACCCGTTTTCCATGGGGAAAGCATCGACCAGATTCTGGCTTGGGTTGATCCGTCCGCTTCCATAGAGGGAGGGAGGATAGTTGCTGGTTTCCAGTATGCGGTGGGTGGAATATTTGGATTTCCAGATGATTTCCGGGTCGATCACTCCTGCTACTTCGTCGGCCTCCTGTTTCAGGTAGAAGGTCAGGCTTTCCGGGGTTAACTGGTCGATCCCGTTGTACATCTCCATTACCCCGGCTGCATATGCAGCAGCATCTTGCCACCGGTTCTCATCGGCGTCGGGGTTGTAAGCCGGACTGGCTGCAAACAGGGCAATTCTTGAGCGCAGCGCTTTCACGATGGTGGCGTTGATACGGTTGGAGAATCTCAGGCCAAAGGTTTTGTTATAATCGATCACGTAATCGGGATCCACGTCCTCGCTGAACTCCAGGTCCTGGTAGTTATCAGGCAGGGCAGTGATGGCCCGTTCACAATCTGCATAGATGGAATCCAGGCATTCTCCCAAGGCATTCCTGGGAAGTTTCCAGTTATCATCGGGAGACAAGGTATTCCTGATAATGGGATAACCTGCGAGTTCGCCGTTGTAAGTAATTCCCGCATGGTATTTCAACAGTGAGAACTCCAGGAAAGCCCTCAGGCCATAGGCTTCTCCTTTCAGCCGCTGTATGTGGTAAAGGTTTCGCTCTTCAGACTCATAGGACCAGGTAACCTCATCCACATGTTCAAGGAATAGGTTGATATAATGTAATTTTTCGAAGGCCAGGTTCCATTTTCCATGGGGATAATTGGCGGCAGAAAGATTCCCTGTAGCGATGGAGATATAGGGTGATCCCAGGTCATTTGTTACGGCGTCATCACTTAGCAGGTCTTCATTAAATGACATATTGACGGGCAAAAAGTCATAGGCATTCAGAAGAATCCCTTCCCAGTACTGTGCTGTGTAAAGTTGATCCTGGGGGAAGGTGTTGTTCTCTTCGGGTTCAAGAAAATCATCACAGCCGCTGAGCAGCAATGCTGTCATGAGGGTAGATATGAATATGGTCTTTTTCATAAGAACTTTTTTTTCAAAATGCTAAAACTCTAAGTTTACGCCCAGGGAAAATCCCCTGGTTTTCGGTTCAGTCCCAACGTTAAGCTCTTTTTGCTCTTTGATACCGGAGAACATTACAAGGTCTCTTCCTCTCAGGTATACGCTGGCCCTGCTCATCCTTAACTGTTGTGCCATTCTTGCCGGCAAATGCCATGTGAGCTGGACGGTCTGCAGTTCAAACCAGTCATTGTCATACAGCCAGAAAGTGGAATTCCTGAAGTTGTTGCTACCGGCTTCTGTGGTTAATCTCGGATAGGTGGCATTATCTGCGTTTTCAGGCGTCCAGCGGTTCAGTACCACTTCGGAGTACTTATCATTTCCATTTACCCAGTAGTAATTGTTGTTAAAATAGACCTGTCCGCCCCATTGTCCGACCCCCAGGGCAAAAAGGGAGAAAGACCTGTAGCTCAGTTGCAGGTTGACAGCCAGTTGCGTTGTGGCGTGGGACTTACCGATCTTGATGGCATCTCTTTCATTGATCAGGCCATCTTCATTCTGGTCGATGTATTTGATATCCCCTGGCTGCACAGAGAAGGTGGGTTCCGGCAGGTCTTCGTTCAGCAGGGTATCCACTTTTTGACTCAACTCTGTTGAAGTT
>CAZPTO010000303.1:4634-5005 GCA_964589155.1 uncultured Bacteroidaceae bacterium
CCTGTGAAATCACTCTCCCGGTAAAATCCGTCGGCCACCAGGCCAAAGAGGGCGTCTGCAGGCTCACCGACCCTGCTCCTGTAGGTGTCTTCATAATTGGGTTCATCCACGATCAGATCCTCTGAGGAATAGTTGACCAGGTTGCTGCCAAAGCTGAGGGTAAAAGCCTCCATCTCTTTGGTGTAACGGAAGCCCAGGTCAAAACCGGCATATTTAGAACTCTCAAAATTCATATAGGCATGGCTTCCCCCGAAATAGGCGGGGTAAGTATTATCCACCTGTACCACATCCCCTGCGATCTTGCTGAAAAAGTAAGAGGCTTCCAGGTACAGATTCTCAAAAAAATATCCCTCCAATCCGAGGTCCCATTC
>CAZPTO010000304.1:0-4973 GCA_964589155.1 uncultured Bacteroidaceae bacterium
TTTCAGGTGTCCACCCGCCGTCTGCCATGTACTGTAGCAGCGAGCGATTCAGGGTGGCTCCGAAAGCGACCCGGTAGGTCTCGTCAAGCATCCGCGAAGTGTTGCTGGCGCCGGCCCATGACATGGAAAATTCAAAATCCCTGATTATGAACCCCATATTGGCACCGAACGTATACTCAGGATACACCGGGTAGCCGATGGCCCGCTGGTCATCCTGGTTGATCACACCATCTTCGTTCAGGTCCTGGTAGACCATATCACCGGGTTTCATGGTATACTGGTGATCGGGTAGTTCTGCATTTGCCGGATCGCCTTCCGTATAAAAACGATCAAAAATATATCCGAACGGCTGGCTCACCGGGTGTCCTGTCCTGTACAGGTAGTCCTCGTTCTGCGGCACTTCATCCATGTAGATGATCTCGTTGCGGGCATGCGAAACATTAAAATTGATCCAGTACCGGCTCCCTGTACCGAACCTGTCGTTCCACCTGAGCTCCGCTTCATATCCCTTGTTCTCCACTTCACCTATGTTTACTGCAGGGAGATCATACGCAACGGTCCCGGGGACGGTGCCACGGAAGGTCAGGATATTATTCCTGTTTTCCCTGAACAGATCAAGGTTCAGTCCCAGTCTTCCCTGTGCCACTTTGAGGTCAATTCCCAGGTTCTGTTTCCGTGCGGTTTCCCAGGTTACACCGGGGTTGCCGATCTGACCTTCCCTTGCGATGGTGCGGTTGGAAGGATTGTCGATTCCGAAATTATACCCGCCTGCCGTAGGATCGTAACTGTCGGGCAAGTAGAGGAACCTGTTCCCGCCGATTTTGTCATTCCCCACCCATCCGTATGATCCGCGGATTTTCAGGTATTCAATAAAAGGCAACGCATCCATAAAGGATTCCTCTGAGAGGATCCATCCTGCAGAGAAGGCAGGAAAAACACCAAACCGCTGCTCCTCTGCGAAGTTTTCCGATCCGTTGTACCCGATGTTAAAATCCACCAGGTACTTCGTATTGTAGTCGTAAGTGATCCGTCCCACAAGCCCCACCAGTCCGGTTGGGATCTCCCTGAACTGTGCAGGATAATAAACCTTCCGCTGGTTGTAGAGCAACAGTCCGCCCAGGTTGTGTGCACCGAACTCACGTGCATAGCTCAGTCCGGCATCCATATACCAGTTCCTGCCCTTACCGTAGTTTTCACCGTACCCGAGGTTCCCGTCAGAGCCAATTTTGCGGTAGACGATGGTCCGGTCGGTCGAATCTGCCTCCGGGTCAACATCCGGCAGGTAATACGGCTCATAATGTGCTACGGATGAATTTCGGACCTTTGCATGCCGGTAATCGGTATTGTACGATACCTTGGCCCTGAATTTAAGTCCCGGTGTAATCACATCCAGCCGCTGGTCGATGTCGATGTCAAAATCCAGGTTATTGTTCAGGATATTGGAATACCCAAGTCCATAGAATGGGTCCAGCCCGTCCTTTTTATTATCCGGAATATAATAATCACTGCTCAGCACATACTTCCCATCCACCAGGCCGGGTCCTGAAAACGGTACAGACCAGTAGATATTCCTGAAAAGGAAATTCATCCCGTCTTTGGTATTGGGCTGGTTGGTGATACCCACACGTCCGCCCGAGGTGATGCCGATCTTCGTGGTTTTGGTCACCTGTATGTCCAGGTTGGTCCTGTAGTTATACCTTTTGTGTGAAAAATTGTAGTCGTATTGCGAATCGAAGGTCTTGAACAATCCATCCTGGTTCAGGTAGCCAATGGAAACGAAGTACTTAACTTTTTCTGTTCCGCCCGAGATGTTCACATTTCCTTTGTATTGCATCGCAGAAGGTTTGAGGATATAGTCCATCCAGTCGGTATCGGGATAGATCAATGGATCGGATCCTGTGCGGAACGCTTCAAGGGCCTCGGGGGTGAACCGCAGCTGATCGGGCGTCAGTTCTGGATTGTCGTTCAGTTGTGCCTCGTTGTAGCGTTGCGCATAGGTGTAGCTATCTGTAAAATCCAGGAGACGCGTAGCTTGCTGAATCCCCGAAGAGAAGCTTGCAGAGATCCTGGCGGCGCCCTGTTCCCCGCGCTTGGTATTCACAATGATCACCCCGTTGGCACCCCGCACGCCATAAACGGCTGTTGCGGAGGCATCCTTCAGAACGGAGATGCTCTCGATCTCATTCGGATCCAGTTGCATGAAGGAACGTTCCACCCCGTCGACGATCATCAGGGGCTGGGACCGGTCTTCCGAAAGCGAAGCAACTCCCCGTACGTAGATCGACGGATCATCTGCACCCGGCTGACCAGAAAACTGCACGGTGGAAAGACCTGTCACTTTCCCTGCCAGGGAGTTGGCCACGCTTGCGTTTGGTGATTTCAACAGTTCATCCGATTTCACCGATGTGATCGCACCTGTAATGGATACCTTCTTTTGTTGGCCGTATGCCACCACCTGCACCTCTTCAAGGTCCTGCATGGTGGAAGCCATCTCGATATCGAGCACGCGCTGGCTGGTGATCTCCACTTCGCGGGTCTCCATTCCCACGAAACTGAACACCAGCACGTCACCCGGCTCAACCCTGATTGAATACGCGCCGTTACCGTCGGTGATGGTGCCGGAAACAGAACCCTTTTCAAGCACTGTAACACCCGGCAATGGCTCACCAGTTGCATCGGTTACGGTTCCTGAAAGGCTGTACTCCTGGGCCATGAGGGCAATGAACGAGCTGAGCAAGATGATCGCGGTAAGTACCGGCCTTTTCCATCTCAAAGTATTTCTCATGATTCTAGTTTAATGTTGAAACAAACAGTTGTGCAGATCAGGCAGCTTATTTTGTGAACAGGACAAATAAAAGTATCAGCCACAACACAAGCACACCGTATAATATATAGGTTACGATCCTGGTACGTTGATCTTTGTTTGAAAACAGTCGCGAAATTATTTTCGGTCTCATCTATGTAATTTGTATCATATTTCGTCGGGGAACTAAATTAAATGCCATGTGCAAGTTCTGCTATTTTCAGGCGATCACCTTGTTGAGACCATTCAAAGATGGTAGGAGTTCCTTTCTAAAACAGATGGGATGGTTTGGCAAAAAAGGTGGGAAAAATGTTCAATCCTGTTAGTTAATGCGCTATACTATAAGTAATTATATTTTAACTTATTGTGCCACACCCTTTAACCCCTGTACATTTCACCCATTGTGCAGGCTCCTGTAATCAGAAGGTGTCGTACCGTATTCCTCCCTGAACCGGTCACGAAAATTCCTGATATCGATGTATCCTACTTTCTCCACGACCTCCGAAACAGTAAGATTCGTTTCCTTCAGGTACCTGGCCGCCATTTTCAGGCGTGTGGACTTGATAAATTCGCCCGGGGACTGATCAACGAGTTTTTTCATCCGCCTGTAAAAAGTGGAACTGCTCATGCCTGTTTCCCTGGCGAGATATTCTGCATCCAGTTCCGGTTCTGTGATCTTCCTTTCAATGATCGAAAGTACGGTACGGATCAATTTATCATCCTCAGAACTGATCTCCGTCTGCAGGGGTTCCAGGGAGGCTTTCTTTTTATATTTTTCTGCCACTTTGTGCCTGGATGCGATCACCTGCCGCACCCTTTCCATCAGTAATATCGGATCGAAAGGTTTGGTAATGTATCCATCGGCTCCCCGCCGGGTTCCCATGAGCTGGTCTTCACGTGTTCCTTTTGCTGTAAGCAAGAGCACAGGGATATGTGCGGTCCTCTCGTTCTTCTTGATCCGTTCAACCAGTTCAAAACCATCAGTTTCAGGCATCATCACATCAGAAAGCACCAGGTCCGGCAGTTCGGTTACTGCCAGGTCATATCCTGAAGATCCATCATCTGCACTGAGCACCCCGAATGTCTCCTCAAGTAATTCCACCAGGTATTCCCGCACCTCCTGCTTGTCCTCCACGACCAGGACCCGCGCATTCTTCACCCCCTTTGCCAGCCGACCTCCCACTTCTTCCTTCGCTTCTGTATGCAGCTGAAGTATCTCCTGGGAAGGAGTTGACCGGACCACATCAACCATCTGTTCCTCTTCCAGGTGTTCAGACCCTTTTCTGAATCTGACTGTAAAGGTAGTGTGACTGCCGGGCTGGCTTTCCACTTCAATACTGCCGTGGTGCATCTCTACAAACCGTTTTACCAGGTCGAGTCCAATGCCATACCCGCGCCGATAGCTAGCTCCAGGCGCCTGGTAAAAGCGTTCAAAGAGTTTCCCGACCTCCTCTTCCGAGATCCCATCGCCGTCGTTTGATACCAGCATCAGTATTGCTGTATCCGTTTCCTTCATTTCCAGAGATACCTTCCCGGGTGTTCCTGAGTATTTGAGCGCATTAGACAACAGGTTATTGACGATGACATCCATTTTGGAAGGTTCGAACCACAACATGGGCTTTCTTAAATGAAAGTCTACCTGGTAAGTGATCCCTTTGCTTTCTGCCAGGAATTTATATGCATCGCTGATTTCCCTGACATATTTTTCAACATCCTGCAGTGAAGCCTTCAGGCGTGCTTTGCCTACTTCCACCTTTCTGAACTCCAACAGTTGGTTCAGCAGATCGGCCAGCCGAACCGCGCTGCCTCTTATCAGACCGAGCCGCTTCTTGTAGAAACCAGGTGAAAGGGACTTGAAATCCTTGTTGATCAACTCTTCCACCGGCGCCTGTATCAGGGAAAGGGGTGTCTTCAGCTCGTGGGAAATATCCGTAAAAAACCGCAACTTGAATTCATTCATCTCACTCTCCTTCATCCTGAACATATGTTCCATCTCCGCTTCGCTTTTTAATCGTTCCTGTTGAAGGGAGATGCGGTTGATCAGGAATACCAGCATCAAAACAACAGCAATGTAAAAGACAAGCGCATAACCGGTCTTCCAGGGTGGAGGCAGAATATGGATCGTCAGTTCCCTGCCGCTCCTGTTCCATACCCCGTTGCTGTTGGATCC
>CAZPTO010000305.1:0-4957 GCA_964589155.1 uncultured Bacteroidaceae bacterium
ACGGGTTGAATTCCATGGCTTTTTTTCTTCAACATTCGAAATCGGACCGCTTTTTTTATGTACCTACTTCAACTTGTATCGCAGGTAATCCATCATCAACGATATCTCTTCATCTTCAATTCCACGATCCAGCAGTATTGAGGCATCTTCATCCATGGTCTTCTGAAGGTCTTTGAATGTGAACTTTTTAAACTCTGAAATGGATAGCAGGTAATTGTCGATGGCCGCTTTCCTGTCACCAGTCGTCCATTTCAGGTGACCGTAGTTGATGTAGTCGTAATAATTGGGCTCATGCCCGAACACTTTCTGGTAATATTTTTCTGATTTGTCGAATGCGCCTGTAACAAAATAGCACCATGCGATCGGCCTGATCACGTTTGTATTGTCCGGTTGCAGGTATTCAATTTTGAAATAGTGTTTCAGGGCCTCATCATAATGCTCCATCTTCAGGTGACAATAACCAATCAGCGATTCATTCTTAATATCATCAGGCTGTTGGCCGGCCAATTTTTCATAAATAGCCAGGGCTTTTTCATATGCTTCCATTTTCCGGTAGCATAAACCCAGGTTTTTCATTACCCACCCCCCCGAAGTACCGTGAAGATCGAGTTGCAGGTAATATTCCACAGCCCGCTCATACCGGGCCATCTGTTGATGGCAGTAACCTAGTTTACCGATCAGCTCCAGGTTCACCGGATCATCTTTGAGTTGCATACGAAAGAGATCGATGGCTTCTTCGTAATGCCCTTTTTCAAAATAATATTCAGCAATATTCCTGTATATGGCATTGTCCTGAACCAGTTTGTTGAAAAACCCGGAATTGTATATGTCCAGCTTCCCGCGAAAAACATCCTCGAATTCATTTTTAAACGGTGACAATTTAAAAAATCGGTACAGGTCTTGTATATACTGCACAAACACAACTCTGCGCGAAAAGCTTTCGTTCATCAGCTCCTCATCGGAGATCATCTGCGAAAGACTTTCCATCTCCATGGAAAAGGCGTTGGTAAGCATTTGTTTCTGTTCATCAGGCAGGAACTTTACATTCAGAATAAAGCTGTATTTGTCTGAATTACATAGAAATGGCATCTTTTTTAGCCCGGCAATAAAAAGTTCCGGGTTAAAGCTGTCTGATTCCTGGTTATAGATCTCTTTCAAATCCGGGTTTTCCTCGTAAAACGGAACCAGCCAGTTGGTGAGCTCATTGAAAAACGGAAAATTTTTCAAACGGGCAAACGTGGTCATATATACATCTGCTCCTTCCATCTGGAGCTTCATGAACTCATCGACCTTCTTGTACAGCTCATCTGAGTCCTTAAAAACACTTTCCCAGTCGGGATTCTTGTCTTCCTGCAGGTCTTCCTCCTTGAGGTCTTCCATTTTCAGTTTATCCTCCAGTTCAGGCTTTAATTTCGAAATCTCCGGGATCAGGTCTTCGTGCAGCTTTTTACCCAACTCTAGCGTATCTTCGGTACGGATCAACTGTAACACAATCTGCTCCAGCACCTTGTCCAGATCCAACTCATCTTTCAACAGCTCCAGCCGGTTCAAAAGAGACGGGTACAGGTACAAGCGCTGATCGTATGTATGCAGCAGGATCACCAGTCCTACAAGGGCCCTGCCTGAAACCTGCGGGTCTTTCACCCCTGTGAAATCTATCATTCGCTGGATCTTCTGCTCATCGAAGTACCGGAGTGCCGAGAGCAAAACAGCACTTACCTGCTGGGCCTGCTCATACCAGGTAAAATCCTGGCATGTAATGAGTGAATTGACCAGGCTATTCTCAGCTTCCCCATATTCGTTGGTAAGCCAGAGATGTTTAAAGATCTCCATGATCAGCTCGCGGCGTTTCAGGTCGTCAGTTCTGGGTGAAGTTTTATCTTCATTGATGATCTCATCAAGCTCACTTCTGAAGGCGAGGTCGTCCAGGCTCTCGATCACCCCTTTGCCGGTAAGTTTCTGTTGCTTTTCCAACTCCTCCTGCAGGGTAAGCGTCAGCCAGCCTGAATATTTTTTCAGGAGGGAAAACCGCACCTTGTCAGCAAGTTTCACAATCGATTCCTGCAATTTCATGTAAATCTTCTCCCGCTCCGGGTCGTGGACACCCTCAAGTGTATATTTGAGCATCTGCTCATAGGTCGACTCAAGGTGCTCCTGCTGTACAAAGTAATCACTGAAACCAGCTTCGGAAATAAGTTGATTCAGGATATCCAGGGCGTCTTTGATCTTGCGTGAATGGATCAGTGAACACAGTTGATTGTATTGTGAATTAATTTTCTTTACGTTGATCATGTATGCAATTTACGTAATTGCTCCAAATATCACGCCATAACATGCTACAGGACAATCTGTCAGTGAACAGCCCTTCATCAACACGCTGTATCAACTGCAGCTGTCTTAATTTCAGCATCACGAAACCAACTGTATGCGGGATCAGCAGGTCGGGACCCTGTTATTTAGTAAGGCAAAAGGCCGGGGGAAATCCCATATCTGTTATTTATCCCTGTAAAACGGGATCACTACATATGTGTATACCCAGCACCCGGCACAAAAATTCAGTCCGCATTCGAGAAATGCGAAAAGTACAAGTACAGAAGCGATCATCACTGCAGGCACCAACAATCCCAAAATGGCCATGGAAAACATGAGAAATGAAAACAGCAATCCCACCCGTGCTGCGAAAATCTTGGGTGCCTTATCGATCCAGTGCGGCTCCAGTTTCAATATACGCGCAATTCCTGCCGAAAACCAGCTCAGCGGACTGTATTTTGACTGAGTGAACGCCCGGATATAGAAATCAATTGCAAGAAACAAGGGTACGTAAGGATTCGGATTATAAATGAACAACCCGGTAAGTATGATCACCCAGAATGCGGTAATCCTAACGATGTTTTCATTGGCTTTCTTCGTTGATATGGGACAAATAATATTTTTCACAGGTATATATTTTAGTTATAGTATTAACTTACAATATGTTATAAACTTTGTTTTCTCTCAAGGTGACCAGTTGCCTCGCAGATTAATAGGTAATCATATAAATTCGTTCTCACTGCAAGTGCGTTGTTCGTCCTCCGTCGTTGGAACAGTCGTAATTCCCGGCATTTCCTTACATCCGCAAAAAAACAAATTTCAGAAGCGAATGGTTCAGTATTTAACATTTCTAACATTACGGGACCAACCTGTTCAACTTATTACAGGTTCAAAAGCGCCGGACCAGGCAAGAGTGACGGTTGCTGTAATACAGATGTTACGGATATTTGAGTACTTTTAAGACTGCCAATGTCAGCTTCACCCAAAATATCAGTCATCCTCCCCTTTCACAATGCTGAAAAAACGCTCGGGAGGGCCATCCGCAGCATAGCACGGCAGGCAGAAACGGATCTTGAGCTGATCATGATCGACAACCGGTCCGGCGATAAGAGCCGGATCATTGCAGAAAAATGGGTTGCTGACGACAGCAGATTCATCCTGATCGATGAACCAAAAAAAGGAGTGGTTTTCGCCTCCAACAAGGGGGCCTCAAAAGCAAAGGGCCGCTTTCTTGCCAGGATGGATGCAGATGATGAGGCTGCTGCGGATAAATTGCTGCTGCAATCGGCATACCTTGAATCGCATCCACACATCGACGCCGTGGGGGGCCTTGTTGAGCATGTGCCCCACGCAGAATCAGCTGCCGGATTTTCCCGCTTCGTGGATTGGAGCAACTCCATACAGAGCAGTACAGAGATCTACAACAACCGGTTTATTGAATTACCTATTGTAAATCCCACACTCATGTGGAGAAAAGAGACCGGAGAAACTCATGGCCTCTACCGTGCAGGAGATTTCCCGGAAGATTATGAAATGATCCTGCGGTGGCTCGACGCCGGGGTCAGCATCGTTAAGATCCCTGAAGTAGTGCTCCGCTGGCATGATTCCGAATCACGGCTTACCAGGACACATCCTGCGTACAGTGACAAAGCATTTTACGAGATCAAAAGTCGCTACCTGGCCGCATGGCTTCAACAACACAATCCATTTCATCCGTATGTTTCGGTTTGGGGAGCCAGCCGGATTTCCCGGAGAAGGGCACGACTGCTGGAGCCCTATGGGATCAGGTTTGCAAATTACATCGATACGAAAAAGAGCAGGCAATTGGGAAAGCAGGTGATCTACTACAAGGACCTGCCTGCTGCAGGGAACATGTTCATTCTCTCCTATATCCGTCAAATGGATAACCGTGACCGCATCAGGGAATTTCTGACACAAAGAGGATACCATGAGGGAACAGATTTCCTGATGGTATCATGAATGACCTTTGTACCCTGGCCTTACTCCGCCGGGAAGATGTCCGTATTGGCCCAGTTGAATGGCGGATGATCAGAACGGATATCCTATGGCTTTATGTCGCCGGAAAGATATGTCCACATTGACATAGTTTTCATGGTGGGAGATCAGAACGGATATCCTATGGCCAGGTTGAATACCACATTCTCTTGTCTCCATGCACTGTTGCCAGGATGAATATCATCAAATACCCATCTTTCGTTTTCAGGCAAATACGGTTTTCTGAAAGGCACAGCCACATCAAGACGCAGGACAAAGAACGAAACATCCAGCCTTAACCCAATACCCCCTCCTACGGCAAGTTGATCCGGGACTTCTGACAGGTTCAATGCTCCGCCGGGAATGTTTTCGTTTTCATTGTAAAGCCAGATATTCCCTGCATCCACAAACAGTGCCCCTTTGAGGTATTTCCATAGCCCGATCCGGTATTCCAGGTTCATTTCCAGTTTGATGTCACCTGTTTGCCCCAGCCGCAATCCCTGTGTCACCATGGTGGTGTCGTGGTAGCTTCCCGGTCCCACGGACCGGGAAGGGAACGCACGCAGGCTGGTTGTTCCTCCGGAATAGAACTGCTTTTTATAGGGAAGCACTTCTGAATTACCATAAGGAATACCCAGTCCCAGGTAGAAGC
>CAZPTO010000306.1:0-4951 GCA_964589155.1 uncultured Bacteroidaceae bacterium
CATCAAAAATTTATCAGGTCAGGTCCTGGTATGTTCACCAGGCCCGGATCAGTAAGCTCCTGTTTTTTCATTATCGCTACTCAATTTCAATCATTGTCTCTGTTCCGGATGCAAGCACAACCTCTTTCTTTATTCCAAGGGAATTTTCAACTGTTACCGTTTGTTGCTTGTCAGAAACCAACATTGCTGTGGCGTTATCTTCTGTCCAGCTCAATTCTTTTAACACGATCCCGCCCCGAAGGAGCAATCCTGTTATGGTTCCGCTTTTCCATTGCCCAGGACGGGCCGGGAAGAAACGAATGTACCCCGGGTCGGCATATACCAGGGCCGATGCAACTAAATAGGGGAAGCCACCTGAAATATCGACATTGAACAGGTTGTCCCGGTTATGAAAGGACCCCATCCCCGCAGTCCAGTATCCATCCGCAAGGAAATTTATAATTTCCTGTGTCAGATCATTGTTCCCGATGTGTGCCGATGCAAGTCCGAGTTGTACAAGTCCAAACGCCATAACAGGCCTTTCCCTGTGATGCTCAAAGCGCTGGCGAATCGTATATTCAATTGCCTTTACAAAATCAGGATTGTTCAATATTTCTGAAGGCTGTTCATCGAATAAAGCGTATAACTGGGATGCATGACGGTGTGCATGATTATCTCCCAGTCCCGGCCAAAGCCATTCGCGAAATGAACCATCAGGACCCACTTCATAATCGGGCAGTTTTGAAATAATCGCGTTCCACTTTTCTTGTAATTCAGCGTCCCGGTTGAGGATCTTTGCCGCTTCTGCCAGGTTAGTCAGCAATTGTTTTGCAGCACTTATATCCATGGTGGCATTGATGGAAACGGGTGATACATTTTCTGTGTCAGGAAAATTTTCAGGAGAATAGGAAGGAACAAATGCAAGTTTGTCATTTACTTTCGTTGTAATCAGGAAATCCTCGTAGAATTCGGCAGCCTCTTTCATCAGTGGGTATGCCCGTTCTTCAAGAAAACTTAGATCCTGTGTATATTGATAATAATCGTAATAATACTGACAGGCCCAGGCCGCACCGGAATGCCAGTAGCAGTGTGGATGGCGGGCGGTGAAATTAGTGGACCTGGGGCTGACCGTAAGCTGTGCAGGTACATGAAATCCACGGGTACCCTTGAAAAGCCTTGCATTTTCACGGAATGCATCCCAGCGGTCATCATAATATTTGAAGTAAGCATCCATCAATTCGGGAGTATTGCCCATAAGATTAAATCCAATAGCGCACTCAAGGTTACCGTTGGTGGTAAAGCTACCCGACCAACGGGCAAGCCATGTAGCGCTCCAGATTCCCTGCAGATTGGGTGGGTTGGAACCTGTACTGCAGATAATGTTATAGCGACCGGCATCAAATGCCCGTTCGATCATTGCGAGTGGGTTGGCTGATTTTTCACTTAATTTGATCAGTGCTTCATTAGGCAACGTCCGATGCGCTGCCGGGGCATCTAGTGACAAGTGCACACGGCCCATTAATTCGCTGTGCAATTGCACATGCGAAGCCAGAAGTTGCCTGTAATCCGGCTGAAGATTGTTGATGTCAGCTGCCATATCCTGGAAATTGGTCTGATCAGCGTCCGACTTGAGGATAGGGCGGATTTTAATCAGGACCAATATCTCATCAGCATCTGTTACAGCAATTCCGCTTGCTGAATCATTGAATGAACCTCCTTGCGTTACAATTTTGCCTACCCCTTCATATCCAACATTGGGATTGAATGAATTGGTGTTTGAGAATAGTGTTTGAAAGTAGAGCAGACCCTCCCTGACACCTTCCTGTTTGCTTTTTACGCCTTCAGCAACAATTTTCTTCTCACCTTCACTCTCAGGGACCAGTCCTTCAAAGGAAAAATGCGCTGTAAGTTTATTAGTGCCTTTAAGACGAACAACAATGATATCATCAGCGCGGGATGCGAAGGTACTTCTCTGAAAACTGTTCTTTTGGTTTTCGACCGACACCATTGCTTCGGCAGTCATGAAGTCCACGGAACGCTGGTACCTCGCAATGGAATCCTCGGGTTGCCGAATGTGCAGGTTAAATGCAGCAATGAATGGATCCCTGATATCCGGGTACGATTGTTCTTCACGCAGTATGGGAACCATTTCGGTAGCTTCAACAAATTTCCCGGCCAGGCATAAGTCCTGTATTTCCTGCATATGCGAAGCCATCTCCATATACCCTTCTGTTTTTTCATAGGGCAGATACAAGTCCTCGTGGCTTAAGGTGATTGTTTCATTGTAAGGTTCCCCCCTTATGATTGCCCCTGTGGTTCCGTTGCCGGTAAGTAAGCCGTGCTGCCAGTTCTCTGCCGGTGCACTGCTTACAAAACCACGTTCGGGATGAACGAAAATATTATCCCCCTTTTCCGGTTTGTCGCATCCTGAATATAAAAACAGCACACATGCAAGCGCAAAATAATTAAATATTGATGAGGATTTCATATGCAGTTCTTTGATTGGTTTCATAACTGAGAAAAAGTGTAAAACATTGATATTTTTATGTATTTTTTAGAAAAGAATATTAAACATCCCCGATACGCACAATTTAAAAATATTTAAGATAGCTTTTTTGCATAAAATTTCCATTCTAATTGCAACTTTTGAAACATATTCTAAACAACTTGGGATAGCATCAAAATCAGTCTCAAATAAATTCTGTGTATTTTTACTTTCTGTTCAATAATCATTTTCCAGGTTTTAAATGTATGACTAAGATCTCGTGCTTTTTATTGGTGGCAGGAATTGTTGCTTGTCAGGTGATGCCTGCAGGGTTGTCTGCCCAGGATTTTAAATGGTCGCCTGAACAGGTATATTATGGCTCCGGAGGAAAATTAGTGCACACCCCGGATGCGCAGGGGAATACAATTCCTGATTTCAGCAATGTGGGATACAAGTATGGCGATGAAGCTATTCCGGATGTTCCCACGGTCGTTGAAGTACATCCTGTTGATGGGGATGATGGAGCGACCATCCAGGCCGCCATCAACCAGGTAGCATCAATGGATCCTGACAGCAACGGTTTCAGGGGAGCCGTGCTGTTGAAAAGGGGAACCTACCAGGTCAGTGGTCAGATATTTATCCAGGCCAGCGGGATAGTTTTACGGGGAGAAGGGATGACTGATGAAGGTACAGTGGTCATTGCCGCCGGGACCGGTAAGCGGGATTTTATTGTCATAGGAAAAGGAAGAGGCAGGAGCGGCCTGAATTCAAAGGTGAATATCGTTGAAGACTATGTACCGGTGGGGAGAAAATTCGTTATTGTGGATGATGCCTCCGGCTATAGCGCGGGTGACCACATTGCGCTATACAGGCCTGGTACAGCAGATTGGATCTCTGATCTGAAAATGGACCAGATCCCGGATCCTGATGGATCAACAAAACAATGGAAGCCATCAAGTTATAGCTTTTATTTCGAAAGACTGGTGACGAAGGTAAGTGGTGATTCTATCTTCTTCAGAAACCCGGTGATCATGGCCATGGAAACGAAATATGGAGGAGGGAATGTGTTTAAGTGCAGCTCCGATCGCATCGCCCGTGTGGGTGTGGAGGATATCTGTCTGAAATCGGCATATCAGTTCGAAGGAGACGAAGCGCATGCCTGGACTGCAGTTGCATTCAACAGCATCGAACACGGTTGGGCACGCAACATTACTTCCTGGTATTTTGGCTTTGCATGCGTGTCGCTCCAGGGTAGCAGCAGGCTTATTTCAGTGGAGGAATGCCACTGCAGGGAGCCGGTGTCCATTATCACAGGCGGACGTCGGTATTCATTTCAGAATTCGGGTTCATTGAACCTTGTCAGGGGATGTTCCACTACCGAAGGACGACATGATTATGCAACTGGTTCACGGGTGTGTGGTCCCAATGTGTTCACCAATTGCACAGCATCAAATACGCACGCTGATATCGGACCGCATCACCGTTGGGCCATGGGCACCTTATATGAGTTAATTGTAACAGATGGCTCGATCAATGTACAGGACCGGGGCGCTTCGGGAACCGGACATGGGTGGGCAGGTGCCAACCAGGTATTCTGGAATTGTACCGCTGCATCTTCTATCTGCCAGAATCCATATGTTTCTGCAAAGAACTATAATTTTGGGTTTATCGGTAAGAAGAGTCCCGGTTGGAATCAACGGCCTGATGGAGTATGGGTAGGACATGACAAGCCCGGAATATTCCCGGAATCGCTTTACATGGCACAATGGCAGGAAAGGGTGAATAATGTACATGTATTCTCAGTATTTTCTGCATTGGAAAAAGTAAATGACACTGCATTTATCCTGAATTTTAATATGCCTGTCCTGGAAACACTTGTAATCCCGAATAACTTTTCAGTAACCGGAGATGCAGGATATGAAGGAGGAGATTTTTTGGTGGATATGCTAAGCGATACCTCCGTAATGTTACAATTTGATGGCATCGGACCGCTGCCTGCATTCTCCTCTGTCTTAGTCAATGTGGATCACATGATCAGTGATTCCGGGCAACCACTGGAGGGGTTACCGTCTGCAACATACATCGAACCCGATTTACGGCCTGTGGTTACCGGGTTATGGGACCAGGTGAATAATGAAGACGGAATCCTGGAAGCATCAAGCAGTAAACCCGGCACAATTTATCTAATCAGGTTCAATGGAGATTACAATTATCTGGATGCTTATCAGCAGGTCGATGATCTAGATTCGGCTGTATGGGTTAACCAGGGACGAAAGCAAGATGCGCCCCTGGCAGACACACCCGTCACAATCTCCACCCGGGGGCTGTCAGGCGGATATTATTTTTATTTGGCAGTAGATGAGGAGGGGAGAATATCTGCACCTGCAGATGAATGGCCACAAGTGGAACAGACAGGATCGCTATTGGGAATGCAAGAAGTATCCATGATGCAAGGATTTACTGTATGGCCGTCACATGGGACCATCT
>CAZPTO010000307.1:0-4949 GCA_964589155.1 uncultured Bacteroidaceae bacterium
TCGTGTCACGAATCCGAATACCTGGTCACCGTGGATCGGGTTGCAGCATTTTGCGAGTTTGTAATCAATATTGGCGATCTTTTCATCGATGACCAGCACATCATCGGATTTGTGTACGGCGCCCTTAAGCATTTTATCCACCTGCTCTTCCTCTATGGGAATCGCCTTGTTATCCTGAGTTGCAGCCTTGTCCGAAAAAATATCCTTGATGGTCAGCAGATCAATCTTTTCGGTGGCAATGTCATAGTGCAGGTCAATGGAATCATTGTATTTGAAGTGCTGTATCACCTTCCTGACGTTACTGTCGTTATATTCGATCTTCCAGTTCTTGAACCTTCTCCTGAGCATCTCCTTCCCATGTTCAGCCTCCTTCAGTTTTTCCTCTTTCAGTGACTGCCTGATCTTTGTTTTGGCTTTACTTGTAACCACAAAATTCAGCCAGTCGACCTTGGCCTTCTGGTTTTTCGATCTGAGGATCTCCACTTTATCTCCATTGCATAGTTGGTGACGGATTGGAACATTCTTTCCATTGATCCGTGCTCCTGTGCAGGTGGATCCCACATCTGTATGAATATCATAGGCGAAATCAAGCACCGTGGCAGCTTCAGGGAATTTTTTCAAATCCCCATCGGGCGTGAAAACGAAGATCTCCTTGCTGAACTGACTCAACTTAAGATCATCGATCAGATTGGCGGATTCTTCTGCATCCGCCTGGTCGAGGGCCTCCCGAACCTTTGCGAGCCACTCATCGATCCCCGCCTGCCCCTTGATGCCCTTGTATTTCCAGTGAGCAGCGAGCCCTTTTTCTGCGATTTCGTTCATCCTTCTCGTCCTGATCTGTACTTCCACCCATTCGCCTCCGGGAATGACCACGGTGGTATGGAGTGATTCATACCCGTTGGATTTAGGCACTGAGATCCAGTCGCGCAACCGGTCCGGGTTGGGTTGATATGTATCCGTTACAATGGAATAGGCTCTCCAGCAATCACTTTTCTCTTTTCGTGGGGAGCTGTCGAGTATGATCCTGATGGCAAATTTGTCATATACCTCTTCGAATTCGACATGTTGCTTTTTCATCTTTCGCCAGATCGAAGATATTGATTTGGGCCTGCCGATAATTTCACATTTCAGCTTATCCTTTTCCAGTTTTTCCTGGAGTGGCGCGATGAACCCCGCTATGAATTTCTCCCGCCTGACTTTGGATGCCTGCAATTTTCCGGCGATTTTCCTGTAGGTATCCCTCTCAAGAATGCTCAAGGAAATATCGTCCATCTCCGACATCATGGTATATAGTCCCAGCCGGTGAGCCAGTGGTGAATAGATCGCCCTTGCCTCAAGCGCTGCATAGATATCTTTTTCAGCCTGCTTTCCCGTTGATTTTCGAAGATGATACAACCGTTCAGATATTTTAATCAGGATCACCCTGAAATCGGTTGAGAATGAAAGGATCAGGTTACGCATATTCTCCGCGTGCTTGTCCGAGCCGGCAGTATTCAGCTCGCTGATCTTTATGAATTCGGAGAGGATCAGTCCTGTCCTGCTGCCCAGTGCTTTTTTTACTTCCTCCAGAAGCTCCGGCCTTTTTTCAATGAGCGGCAGCATCATTACTGCGGAGACACCCAGCGGATCAAGTCCCAACTCCCTGATCACCATCGTGGAGAGTCCGAAAGCATAATCGGCAATCCAGCCAGCATTGCTGATGTCATGATCCTCCATCTCTTGCAATAGGAGATCATGCGACTGCTGTACCAGTTGCAATCCCTTCCTGTCATACTCCTCAGCGCATATATGCAGGAAGTCCCTGTACTTCTCCCGGGCAATATTGATCTCATTTCGATTCAAAACAACAACAGGGGTTTTGTGTAATACAAATATAAGGATTATTCACCGGTCAGTCATGTGCAATGCAGGAGAGCATGAATGATGCAGTAGTTCCCTCATCAGGCGTGCTCTCCAGCAACAGCTCGCTTTTATGATATGCAAGAAAACGTTTGACCAGTGTAAGCCCGAGACCGGAACCTTTTTCATTCTCTGTGCCTCTGCGCCCCTTGATCAGGTTCTCATCCGAAAGCTGCAGCAACTCTCCCTCAGACAGGCCGATGCCCTG
This sequence comes from uncultured Bacteroidaceae bacterium, assembly GCA_964589155.1. GTDB lineage: Bacteria > Bacteroidota > Bacteroidia > Bacteroidales > M55B112. The sequence continues at coordinate 2,108 of CAZPTO010000307.1, forward strand.
GTCTTTGACGGTTACATGCAACCGGTGTTGTTTTTTCTCTACAGCAATCTGCACCTCCCCACCCCTGTACGAATATTTGATCGCGTTGCTGACGAGGTTCGCAAGTATGTTCCTGATCATCCGGCGATCTGCCTGGCAGGTCATTCCGCCAGGGCTGTCCCTGTAGAGCAGGATTTCTTTGTTGCAGACCAATTTGTCAGCATGATCCGTAACCTCATTAATCACTTCTGAAAGGTCGATCTTTTCTGGGTTATATTCCAGGCTGCCTTCCCGGAGACGGGTCCACAGCGCCAGGTTTTCAAGCATGCCGATTGACAGCGCAGCAGATTGGGCAAGTCGGGAGAAGACGACAATGCGCTCGTTCTCGTCCTTGAACTGACCTCTGGCAAGCACGGAGAGCGCGGTAAATTGGTTGCCAAGGGTTCCCCTGATATCGTGCGTGATCACGGATAAAATCTTATCCTTGGTGCGGTTATGGTCGTCCAGCTTCAGGTTCTGGCGTGTGATGACCTGGTTTTGCCTGGTGAGTGCTGCGTTATAATGTTTTTGTCTTCTCTGGATGGTGAACAAAAGGATGATTGCGAATGTGAACAGGATGATTGCCGGGACCAGGGTCAACATGATCTTCCTGTTGCGTTCAATAAGAAGAGCGTCCAGATCTGCCTGTACCTTTAACCGCTCATTTTCTTCTTCCAGCACCCGTGACTCATACCGGAATTGAATATCTTTGATGGCACGGGCCTTGCGCTCATTCATAAGACTGTCGCTGTACATTTTGTAAAGATCATAGCGTTCATAAGCCTCCTTGTAATTTTCCCGTTGTTCCATCACCTCTTTTTGCAGAAAATAAGCATCCGTGATGTGTTCAAGCGCACCAATGGACAATCCGTAATGAAGGGATGAATCAGCATACCTGAATGCCTGTTCGAACTGTCCGTCTGCCAGGTAAGTTCTGCCCAGTGTATTGAAACATCGTGCCAGTCCATCCGGATCATTCACTTCATGTTTTAATAAGATCGCCTTCATATCCAGTGCAATGGCCTCCGTAAAATTTTCCCGGTAATATTCGACCTCGGCAAGAAAATTATAATTATTGGCGATGGAACGTTTATCCCCGAGTTCCTTTTTGATGGTCAGCGCCTTTTTTATATAGGATTCTGCACGGTCATATTGCCCCATTGAAATATAATTTGTCCCGATGTTGGTCAGGCACCTGGATATCTCCACCTTATCTCCCATCTGACTACTGACTTCCAGTGCCCGCATATAATGTTCCAGCGATTCTTCATATTCCCGGAGTTTATAATAAATTACACCTTTATTCAACAATGAAATAGACTCCTGCTTTTTGTTGTTTGTCTGGCGGGCATAATACAACGACTTGTTGAAGTTTTCCAGCGCATTGCTGTAATCGCCCTGCCTGACATAGACTACCCCAATATTGATGTAGGTGTCGGTCAGTGAAATAGAATCTGAGTTGCTCAGGCTCAGATCGATTACTTGTTGATAACTGTCGAGTGCTTCACGGTATCTGCCATAATTTTTATAGATGATTCCCATATTGTTCAGGCAACGGATCAACCCGGAAACATGGTTCATTTCTTCGAAGAACCGGCGGGCTGAATCGTATTTGGATAACGCAATATCGTATTGCGACAGGAAGAGGTGGGCATTTCCCTGGTCGACCATCACGCCGGCAAATTTTCCGGGCAGCTCCGCATGGATGAAATAGGATTTAGAGCGTTCAAAATCCCTGATCGCTTTCTCGTAGTAACCATGATAGTAACGGATCTTGCCGCGCGCTTCACAGCATAACCCCAATCCCCTGGCATCTGACGTTTTTGCTGCCAATTCCTCTGCTTCCCGAAGGATTTTCATGGCTTGAAGGGTATCACTGATCTTATATTCCAGGGCAAGTTCGGAGAGCAGTCGTGTCCTGGCAGAATCGATCGTGGTTACGGAAAGCTGGTCGGAAATGGCTTCTCTCCTTCCCTCTTGCTGCCCGTGAACGAGGACGGCGAGAAACAGCATGATATTCATATAGAGGGCGATGCGCATAATGGGCTGCAATGGCTTTCGGATGTAAAAGTAAAAATTTTGTTTAAAAAAAATGATCCAGGCCGAAAAACAATGGCCTGTGACATTGATATCTGGGTCAGGCCTGCATTTTTGGAAAAAATGCATACTGATTTTTCTATATTTACATTTCAAAAATAAATTTCGTATGCTGAAAGGAAAAACGGTACCCCACACTTTTGTTATTGTCTTTGGTTTTATTGTTGCTGCTGCAATTCTCACATGGATTGTTCCGGGCGGCGAGTTTGAGCGGGAATCCGTCGTTGTCAATGGGCAACCCCGGGAGGTGATCATAGAGGATTCATTTCAGTATGTTGAAAACCAGCCACAGACCTGGCAGGTTTTTTCATCCATATTCGATGGATTTGTCGACAAGGCAGATATTATTGTATTTATCATCATCATCGGTGGAGCATTCTGGGTCATGAATGAGAGCAAGGCCATCGATGTGGGGATCCAGACATTCCTTGTACAGGTGCGTAAACTGGACCGGCTGAAATTTTTCAGGTTCCTGGGAGTGGATAATATTGTTATTGCCCTTATTATGCTGGTATTTAGCATATTTGGCGCCACTTTCGGGATGAGCGAGGAGACCATCGCATTTACAGTTATCTTCATCCCCCTTGCCATCTCCATGGGGTATGATTCCATCCTTGGGGTGAGTATGTGCTTCCTGGCAGCGGGCCTGGGATTTGCTGGCGCGCTGTTGAACCCATTTACCATTGGTATTGCGCAGGGTCTGGCAGATATTCCCCTTTTTTCGGGG
>CAZPTO010000308.1:0-4927 GCA_964589155.1 uncultured Bacteroidaceae bacterium
GTTTTAGAAAGTAATGTTTGCCCCGAAATTATACCGCTTTACCATGGGGTAATTACGGTCATCATAAGATCCTCCTTCCCGGTCTTCCAGCATTTTTGACCAGAGGAACAGGTTGTTTCCGTTCAGGAAAATACGTAATCTTGATATCCCCACTTTTTTAAGAAAGCCAGCCTTCATATTGTAGGCTATTTCGGCGGTTTTCAGCCGAAGGTAAGAGGCATTCTTAATATGATAGGTTCCTTTGGGGGAGCCTGTGTCATATCGTAACACCGGGTATGTAGCTGTCTCGGATGTTTCCGGGGTCCAGGAATCGCTCATGTGGAATGGACGCACCAGCGACATGCCTCCTCCGAATTCGTTCAGATTGATCCTTCTGCTTACGTTGTGCACCCCGTAAAACTGGACAGAAGCGCTGAATCCCCTGTATTGGAGCCCGGCGCTGACATTGTAGTTATACTGCGGACGAGAAGGAAAACCATAGGGCACATTGTCATAACTGTTTATAATTCCATCGGCATTGTAATCTACAATGTGAAAGTCGCCCGGGATCCTGAAGGAGGGATTCTCCCCCAGGGTGGAGGTGTAGATATCATCCCACGAGTGCATGAATCCCGCCGTAAGCTGGCTCCTGGTCTGACCGATCTGGAACTCTGCATCCTTTTGATAGTCAGGTGCCAGTTCGGGATCCTCTTTATAGACTACCTTATCTTTCACATACCCATAGCTTCCGTTAAGCCAGTACCGAAGTCCGAATGATGTCTGGTTTTTAAACCGGAGTTCAACTTCCCATCCGTGGCTCTCGGTGATTCCGATATTCCCGGCCACGGGGGGGGCACCAAACCAAACCGGTATGGTACGCTGGTTGGCACTCATAAAGATATCATCCCGTTTTTCCCAGAAGAAATCCACATCCAGGGAGAGCATATAATCCCAGAAAGAGGTTTCAATACCAATGTTCTGTTTATGTGCCACCTCCCAGTGTATGTCCGGATTGGCAATGGCTGCCTCGCTGTAAAACGAATAGGCAGGCTGCAGCACAGGATATCCAAACTGCATGCGTCCGCCGGGGATCTCCCATCCACCCACATACAACCACCTCTCGATACCGGCATCACTTCCAACTTTCCCGTTTGAATAGCGAATTTTTAGTTTGTTGAACGTTTGTGATAATCCTGAGAAGAAACTCTCATTTGAAACGAGCCATCCCGCTGCAATGGATGGAAAGAAACCGAACCGGTACTCTGGTCCGAATTTTTCCGACCCGTTGTACGCGGCATTGGCTTCCAGGAAATATCGCTGGTCATAATTGTAGGTTACCCGTCCGACCCAGTCTTCGCGATAATGCGGAAACTCCGCTCCCCGTGCATTCTCTTCCCGGTTCAGCAGGGCAAGTCCGGTGACCTCGTGGCTTCCGAATGTTCTGTTATAATTCAGGGAGACCTGGTAAAACAGGTTGCGGTACACATTGGAGCGCGCATTTTCAGAACTAATTACATAGGGTCTGTCCACGTAATTGAACTGGTGGGTTTCCAAACCAAAGACATCTGGCACATCATATTCGATGGCTGCCAGTGAATCTTCCCGGGTTTCCGCATTCAGATAAACCTCGGGAATGATATATTTAAATACGGCTCCCTCGTCAGCGATATTCGGACCCCCTGTGCGGTAGATGTTATCATAGGAGAATTTCCCATTGATGGATAGACCCTCGGTGATAAAATCCAGTTTCTGCTCCAGGTCAAAGTCGGTTAGCAACTGGGTCCTGTTTGATTTATCATATCCAAACAGGTTCAATGCTGCAACCGGATTGACATAGCGCTCCCACCGGGAGGTCTGCCCGAAATAGCCATCGGAGTATCTGACCGGGAACAGGTCTGGAGGCATCTGGTAAATCCCTTTCCAATAAAGCGATGCACCTCCTGCCGGCTCTTTTTTGGAAGCATAATACCCCGAGAGATTGATGCTTAATTTGGTGGTGTTTGTAAGTTGAAAATCCAGGTTACTCCTGAAATTATACCTTTCATAAGAGAAGTCTGGGTCGTATCCTTGCCCGTAATCCCGGGTTCCGAGGATATCCCCCTCCTGTGTATAAGAAAGAGAACTAAAGTATTTCACAAAATCGGTACCTCCGGATACACTGGTATTGATTCGGTTACTCAATGCATAATCTTCGAGCATATGTTCATGCCAGTCCGTATTAGGAAAGAGTTCCGGCATATCCTGCGTGCGGTAATGTTCTATCACCTCTTGTGGTGTGTACCACCTCCAGGGTGACTCGGTGATGTTGACCTCCCGTTCAATGGCATCATTTTTCAATCGCAGGGCGTCGTAAGATCCCAGGAAATTGGGAATCCTGGAAACCGTTTTGACCGTTGTATTGGCGCTGATGTTGAGCTTGGGTTTTCCTAACTTTCCCCTCTTGGTGGTGATAAGAATGACCCCGTTTGCCCCTTTCACTCCATATACCGCGGTGGCAGATGCGTCTTTCAGCACAGAGATGCTGGCTACCTCCCTCGGGTCGATATCGTTCATAGTGAGTTCCACCCCATCCACCAAAATAAGAGGCTGGGAGTTATTCCACGTAGTTTTCCCGCGTATAAATATGGTGGCATCATCCGCCCCGGGTTCCCCGGTATTCTGAATGGTCACCACTCCGGGCAGCTTACCGGTGATCGCGTTACTCATGTTGGTGATACCCCCGGTATTGAGCAACTCATCCCCCTTCACCTGGGATATAGCACCAACCACACTGGCTTTTTTCAGGCGCCCGTAACCAACCACCACCACTTCGTCGAGAGAAGTTACCTTCTCCTGGAGAGTTGCATCGATTACCGTTTTATCCCCCACACGGACGGTGCGGTCCTGGTACCCTACAAAGCTGAATCGCAACCGGTCATCTGAGGATGCTTCTATGGTGTAGTTTCCTTCTGCATTGGTGACGGTGCCCTTGGAGGTACCTTCCACAACGACGGTCACACCAATCATCGGCAGATCTTTTTCATCCAGTACCGTTCCTGTAATTTCACGCGTCTGCGAAAATCCCGGGATGGAGAGGATGAGAAGCAATGCCATCGGGAAGAATCTTTGTAAAGACATAGTAATAATTTAGTTTAGTTTGATAGTATATGAAAGAAACTTCACGGATAAATATATGATCCGCTAATAATAATCGTATAATTTTTACTTAATAAGAGGTTTTTTTCGGGCGGGTCATTCTATACTCCATAACATATAATAAATACATGTGATGAAAATGATAAAACCGGATCTGTTATCTTGTTAGATAAAAATTAACTGGAAGTTAATGTAAAACATGTATGTTTGGAATATTGCCTTACCTAATCCTAGCTTAATTAACGTAAAAAGATCATCTATGAAAGCGAGTCGTCTTTTAAGATCCGGAACTGCCCTGTTGCTGATGGGAGCCGGAGCCTGCAGCATGAACCCTTTACATGCCCAGGATTCACCACCCAACATTGTTGTGATTCTTACTGATGACCAGGGGTATGGAGATATCAGCTTTAATCCGCACCATCCCGAAGAGGTAAACACTCCCCATATGGATTCACTGGCCAGGGAAGGGATCTTCTTTTCCCAGGCCTATATAACGGGTAACGTCTGTTCTCCTACACGGGCAGGTTTAATGACCGGCCGCTACCAGCAGCGGGTCGGAATCTATACAGCCGGGGAAGGAGGCTCCGGACTCCCCCTGGATCTCACGATTTTTCCCCAGTATTTAAAATCAAAAGGATATGTTTCCGCTGCTTTCGGGAAATGGCACCTGGGGCTCACCCCGGAGTATAATCCTGTTTCAAGGGGCTTTGATGAATTTTATGGATTTATGGGTCGCGGGGCACACGACTATTATGATCTGGACAACCCCGAAAGTCCGCTTTACAGGGGGCTTGAAACCATCAAAGATACCGGGTATCTGACCAAACTCCTTACCGAAGAGGCCACCAGTTTTATCAAGCGCCATAAAGATGGACCCTTTTTCTGTTACTTGGCATATAACGCGGTACATGCCCCGGCCCAGGCACCTGCTGAAGATATTGCCGACTTTGATACTGGGGATGAGACCCGGAATATCCTGATGGCAATGCTTCGGCACCTGGACAACGGGGTGGGAGAGGTGGTCAATACCCTGAAGGAGGAAGGTGTATGGGATAACACCCTGTTTTTTTTTCTTACCGATAATGGTGGAGCAGGGGCCATGAATGCGGATTGTTCTCCGCTGCGCGGAAGAAAACAGTTTAACTGGGAAGGGGGGATTAGCACGCCGTTTATTATGAGCTGGCCCGACCGGTTTTCAGGGGGCAGAACCATAGAAACACCGGTAATCTCCCTGGATATTCTCCCGACGGTACTGGATGCTGCCGATATCGCGGAGCCGGAAGAATACCCCCTGGATGGTAAGAGTATATTACCTGTTATTACCGAAGGAAAAGAGAATCACCATGAATATATGTTCTGGAGTGAAGGGGGAGAGACCGGCGAATGGGCTGTGCGGTACCGTGACTGGAAATTGGTAGTGACCAAAGATGATTTCCACCTGGCAGATCTCGAAGCGGATCGATCCGAGACCATCAACCTGATCCATACTTATCCGGATACAGCTGATCACATGATCGCAAAATACCTGGAGTGGCTCAATGAAATGGCCGAACCGATGCAACTGGCCGATAAATCGTGGATGCCAAAAATACAACAGGGTCAGCTGGCCAGTCTTTATGACCGGCTCTATTTCAGGGGAACTATGCAACATTTCGATGAGCCCGGTAAATATGATACAGATGCTCTGACTGCCATTGGTGATAATCAAACTCGCTCGCTGATGGTTGCGGACGGATACACCGTAAAAGCGTATAGCGAACAATCACAGTCGGGAATCGAAAAAGAATACACAGGTGAGATACCCTGGGTATCC
>CAZPTO010000309.1:0-4889 GCA_964589155.1 uncultured Bacteroidaceae bacterium
AATGGTTCCCTGGTTTTTCACAATGATGGTTTCATCGCTCATGGCAGGCACATATGCACCTCCGGCGGTGCAGGAGCCCATGACGACGGCCACTTGTGGTATCCCTTCTGCAGAGAGCCTGGCCTGGTTATAAAAAATGCGCCCGAAATCATCTTTATCGGGAAATACATCCGCCTGGTTGGGCAAGAAAACGCCTCCGGAATCTACCAGGTAAACGGCAGGGGTCCTGTTTTTCAGGGCGATTTCCTGGGCACGCAAATGCTTCTTGATGGTTTCCTCGATGTAGGTGCCTCCCTTTACAGTTGCATCATTGGCTATGATAATCGTCTCTTTGCCATGGATCAACCCGATACCAGTGACGATCCCTGCCGAAGGAAATTCATCATCATATTGCCCGAAAGCAGCCAGGGAAGAAAATTCAAGGAACGGGGTGTTGGGATCCAGCAGCAGGTTGATCCTGTCCCGGACCAGCAATTTGCCGCGTGAGGTATGTTTCTGCCGGGCTTTTTCAGGTCCTCCTTTTGTCACTGCCGACAGGTTGGTCTTGAATTCAAGAAGCAATTCGTTATGATGCGCAATCCGTGCTTCAAATTCAGTTTTATTCGCTTCTATTTGAGATTTCAGAGGTTGCAAAGAAATAGGTTTTAAATTACAGCATTAACACGTAGAATATAATTTTGTTTAAAATTTACAACAAAAAGTCTAAACAAACCTAAACAAAGTTAAAAAATGTTGCAATTAAAATATTAATGAAATGTGAGATAATGTAATTGTATTTTTGCGTAGTGCCTATCTGAATCCCCGGTTAGGATCAAGATGGAGGTACCGGGAAAGGTGTTTAACACCTATATAGAAAGGAATTGTATCTATCAGGGCAGATACCATTTTAAACGTGTAGTTCGACATGATCAGGATAAAAAGACCATGCACTACTGTATCTCCTGGTTGAATGTGGATGGCATCGGAGAAAGCGTAGGTGATGAGGATTACCGCGACCGAGTCCACCATCTGGCTGGTAAGGGTAGACCCGTTGTTTCTCAGCCAGAGTGCTTTGCCTTTTGTTATTTTTTTCAGTAAATGGAATACCTGTACATCTACGAGTTGGGCAGTCAGGTAGGCGATCATGGAGGCTGCCGTGGCCATCCCGGTGAGCTTGCGGATGTAGAAAAAACTGAAGTTTGGATGTGTAATATCCGGCAGTCCGTTGGCACCCAGTTCAGGCCTGGGGGGCAGAATACCTCCGATCCAGAGAATGAACAGTACCCAGATATTAAGCAGGAGTCCCACCCACACAACATAATTGGCGCGCCTGCGGCCATATAATTCACTGATGAAATCGGTGCAGAGGAAGGTGATTGGGTAGGGCAGCACCCCGACGAACACCACGAATGGTACTTCCACTTGTCCGATGGAGAAGGAGAAATCGATCTGGCGCGAGAGCCCGAGGATATTCAGCACGGCAAGTGTTCCCAAAAAAACACCTGACAGGATGATAAACACCATTTCGCGCCTGCGGGCAATCTTTTTATCTACACTTTCATCAGATCCAAACATTCACGTAAAGCAGTGCTATAGTTACATTAATCAAAAGTGCTTTTAATCCCGGCCCTGCAGCGCCTTTCCGAAAGCTTCTCCGAATTCAAAAAGTTCCTCTGCCTTTTCGCCATTGGGATAGAATTTGGAGGAGAGGCTGTTGGTGACATTGAGTTTCAGGTTGCCCAGGTGGTCCTCGATGAGCTTCACTGCTTCACCGCTCCAGCCGTAGGAGCCGAAAACAGCGGCAGGTTTTCCTTTGTCCCGGATCGGATTGATCACTGAAAAAAGTTTGTAAACCGGCAGCAGGGTATTCTGGTTGATGGTAGGTGACCCAACGATGATCGCATCAGCCCGTACCACTTTTTCCTCCAGGTCACCGAGCAATATGTTTTCAATGTCCACCAGGTCCACATCAAAATCTCCGCCTGACTGAAGCCCTTCGGAAATCTTCACTGCCATCTCACGGGTATATCCGTAAGCAGAAATATAAGCGATCAGGACCCTGTTCTGTTTTTGAATGCTTTGCAGGTACTCTTCGGCCAGTGTTTTTGAACGATTTACCTTCTCTTTCCAGGTACTGCGTAAGATGGGTCCGTGTCCCGGGCAGATCCTGTCGATTTGCAGTCCTTCGATCTTTCCGATTGCCTTCAGCATAAATTTACTATAGGGCTTCAGGATCATGTCAAAATAGTAGTCGAATGACCCGCTATAATCACCCACCTCGTCGTCAAACATTTTCGCATCGGCAAAGTGCGCCCCAAATGAATCACATGTGAACAGTGTTTTTTCTTCCTCCAGGTAGGCATAGATTGTATCGGGCCAGTGCAGGTTCGGTGCGCTGATGAACTTGAGGGTCTTGTTCCCGAGATCGAGTGTGTCGCCATCCTTCACTTTTTCCCATTTAAAGGGTTTCCCTACCATCTCAGTCAGATAATTGATTGCCTGTCCGCTTCCCACGATGGTTGCTTCCGGTGCCAGTTCCAGGAGTTGGCCCAGGGCACCTGAATGATCCGGTTCAGTGTGGGTGCAGATGATATAGTCGATCTCAGACGGATCTGTAAATTGTTTCAGCTTTTCCAGGTAAGTGACGAAGAAACTTTCCTTGACCGTATCAATAAGTACTTTCTTGTCTGCGTCAATGAAATATGAATTGTACGTGGTACCATATTTTGTCTCCATGACAATATCGAACGTGATGATGTCATGATCCAACACACCTGCCCAGGTGATATCGTCTGTAATTTTTAAAATTTTATCGTCTTTCATCGTTTTCCTGATTTTCCAGCAAAGATAAAAACATTGGCTGTTCCACACGGAAGCATTAATAAAAAAAAAGCTGCCCCGAATAAACGGGACAGCTTAAAACTCACAATCTGACTGTAACGGATCTAACTAAGTTTTTTCAGATGACGCTTATTTGTCATCACATTTTTTTTCGCAATCAGCTTTTTTTGCATCGCCGCAAGAAGATTTTGCTTTTTTCTCACCGCATTCTGCTGATTTCTTTTCAGCTTTTTTGTCTTTCTTAGGATCTTTGTCTGTATGCTCAATTGTGAAAATTGATGCATTGTCATTCGCGATTACCGGTGCGCTCATTCCACCGAGGAATGCTACAAGTGCTATTACTGCTAAAAATTTTTTCATGGTTTCTGTTTTTTTTAAAGTAATTATTTGATCGCAAGATAACGGATGCATTGCAGAATACCTGTTAAAGGGTTGTTAAAAAAAGACATTTTGGTATTTTATTTTTCAGAGCCTGGCGATGGCATCAACGCCGCCTGTGGTTGTATCGCCCAGGGAGACAGTGATTGTTGCGTCGACAGGCAGGTAGACATCCAGCCTGGAACCAAACCTGATGAATCCCATCTCGGAGGATTGTTCAACCGTTTTCCCGGGGGTAGTGTAACTGATGATCCTGCGGGCCACATATCCAGCGATCTGTCTGACGAGTATTTCGGTTTGCTCATTGCTGATCACCACCGAGGTTCTTTCATTCAGGTCGGAGGATTTTGGATGCCTGGCCAAAAGGTATTTCCCGGGATGGTATTTAAAGTATTCGATTTTTCCGGCGATAGGGAACCAGTTGATATGTACATTGTGGATACTCATAAAGATGGAGACCAGGATTCTATCATCGTTGAAATATTCATTCTCGCGGACCTTCTCTATAGCAACCACTTTTCCGTCTGCAGGTGCCATCACCGCACCTCTTTCAATCTTCATTATTCTTCGGGGGATCCTGAAAAACCTGAATACGAGTACCAGGATAGCGGTAAGGAAGAGCAGTGAAATGATGTACAGCCAGGGCGGAAAAAAGTAGGATGTCACGACAACAGTCATGGCGATCATGAGCGAAATAACGGATACAATGATGATGCCTTCGCGATGGATGCGGATCATAGTGCTTCAATAATTTGTATGGACATATAGAAAAGTGGTGCAGCGAAAAGCAGGGAATCAAACCTGTCCAGGATCCCTCCATGACCGGGGATCATCCGCCCCGAGTCCTTGACACCTGCTTCACGTTTAAGCTTGCTTTCCAGCAGGTCGCCTGCAGTGGCTCCGAGGCTGATGACAATGCTCAGCATGACCCAGGAAGATGCCGACAATGTACCGGTGATCCTGAATACTATGAAGCCGGCGATTGCACTGAGCAATATGCCGCTCAGTAATCCTTCCCATGTTTTTGCAGGGGAGATGGCGGCTGCGATCTTCCTCTTTCCGAACTGCGAACCAAAAATGTATGCTCCAATGTCAAAGATCCAGATCATGATCAGCAGAATGAGTGGATAAGTGGCATCGTAAGCACCGTTACTGTCAGGCCAGCCCAGGGCAAGAAAAAAAACAAGTGAACCAGCCAGCCAGACCATGGCCGAGAGGAACCGTCCTGCTTCAGCCAGTGTGGCTTTCTTGCCGATCAGTACGTGGGTAAAGATGAGGGTCAGCAGGGCTGCTGATGCTCCCAGGATCAGCGGGATGGTAATCCTGCCGGAAAGGAAGAGATAAAAAATCACCAGTCCTGCCTGGCCCGTGACCAGGAAAGCAGGGAAAAGCGAACGGTCTTTTTCCCTGAACATCTGCCTGAATTCATGCAGGCCCAGGGAAAAGATCACCAGCACCAGCAAGAGCAATGTGTATTCATTCCAGAGGACCGAACCCACTACAATCAGTACCAGGATGATCCCGGAAACCGTTCTGGCGACCAGGTTATTCATCTTCGTGAAACGCTTCGATTAGCTTTTTAGACCGGATCACATCGTCCCTGTATACAAGGATCTCTATATCACCGAAATGATATGCCGAATCCATTTTATTCAGGATAAAGGCAGGTATTTGATGATCGAACAGGTACT
>CAZPTO010000310.1:0-4881 GCA_964589155.1 uncultured Bacteroidaceae bacterium
CGATACCAGGTGTGCCCGCCATATATGCATTCCGTCGCGCTCAACCCATTCCCCGTTCATCTCGGGCGACAGGTCAACCGGGCGTTCGGTTGCATAATTCAGTGCCTTGGTAAGGCTGTTGTATTTTGCACTTTTGAGTCCGGCCACCTTCATCGGATCTTCCGGCGCAAGCACATACATTACCCGGGAGGCTTTAAAATCAGAAGCATTCATCAGCGGATTACCACCATGACGTACTTGTCCTGACAAGGTTGGTCCCGCTGCAAGCAAGAGCAAGAAGAGATAATGTGCAAAACTCTTTATGAACATATTAACTATTCCGGGTTGAAATTCATCTTTCAGGTTACAAATTTAGTAAAAAGAATGCCAATCATATGGTTAAACTATCACGCTGCGATCCTTTTTATTAATTTTACGCAAAAATAATCTACCTCGCCGCAGCGTTGCCGGGGTATCTGTAGGAAATTAGTTGTAACCCGAAGTTGAGCTTCGGGGAACGAACCCCAAAGAGAAGACAAATGGATAAATCCAGCGCCAAAGAAAGAATTGAGCAGCTTCGCGGGGAGCTGCATCGCCATAATCACCTCTATTATGTCAAAGCAGCGCCGGAAATCAGCGATTTTGAATATGACCTGCTGCTCAGTGAGCTGGAAAGCCTTGAGAAGAAGTATCCTGAATTCAGTGATGAAAATTCTCCTACAAAGCGTGTGGGGAGTGATATTGTTGAAGGCTTTGAGCAATATCAACACGAGATACCCATGCTGTCTTTGGGGAATACCTACAACCGGGAAGAGCTGGCCGATTTCGAGGCACGCATCAGGAAGCTCATTGACGGGGATGTGGAATATGCTTGCGAATTGAAATACGATGGTGTGGCGATCAGCCTTACCTATGAAAACGGGAGTCTTGTGCGTGCCCTCACCAGGGGTGACGGCGTGGTGGGTGATGATGTGACCACCAATGTGCGTACCATAAAAAGCATCCCGCTCAAGCTGATCGGTAACGATTACCCGGAAAAATTCGAGATCCGCGGCGAGGTACTGATGCCCCTGGAGGGATTCCGGAAAATGAACGAGGAGCGAAGCCGGAACGGGGAACAGGTGTTTGCCAATCCCAGGAATGCCACAGCAGGCACTCTGAAAATGCAGAACTCTGCCCTGGTGGCAAAGCGTCCCCTGGAGTGTTACCTGTACGCAGCTGCGATGAAAGAACAGGTGTTCAAAACACATTTTGAAAGTCTGAATGCCTGCAGTGACTGGGGGTTCAGGATTCCTCCTTTCATCAAGCTTGTGGACAGCCTGGAGGAGGTATATGCTTACATCGACCATTGGGCTGGTAAGCGCGACGACCTCCCTTTTGAGATCGATGGAGTGGTAGTGAAAGTGAATAACCTGGAGCAGCAGCGGATCCTCGGGTTCACAGCCAAAACCCCCAGGTGGGCCATTGCATATAAGTTCAAAGCACAGCAGGTATCTACAAAACTGGAGCGTGTGGACTTCCAGGTAGGAAGGACGGGTGCAGTGACTCCGGTTGCCAACCTGGCGCCCGTGCAACTGGCAGGGACCATCGTAAAACGTGCATCCCTGCACAATGCAGACCAGATGCGCATGCTGGATCTGAGGGAAAAAGATGAAGTGTTTGTTGAAAAGGGAGGTGATATCATCCCGAAGATCGTCGGCGTGGATAAAAAGAAACGAACGGGTGATCCCCCTGAAATCAAATTCATAGCGAACTGTCCTGAATGCGGCACAGAACTTGTGCGGCTGCCTGGTGAAGCTGCCCACTACTGTCCCAATGCATACGGATGCCCCCCCCAGATCAGGGAACGCATCACACACTTCATCACCCGGAAGGCCATGAACATCAATGCGGCCGAGGCAACAATCGCTCTGTTGTATAATGAGGGGCTTATACACCATCCTGCCGACCTGTACCAGTTGAATTATGAAGATATCATCGGGTTGGAGCGTTTTGCGGAAAAATCATCAAGGAACCTGATTGAAAGCATTCAGAAATCCCGGGAGGTTCCTTTTCCACGGGTATTGTATGCGCTGGGGATCCGGTATGTGGGAGAGACAGTAGCTAAGAAACTGGCTCAGCATTTCAGGTCCATTGCCAGGTTGCGCGATGCATCGATGGAGGAGCTTGTCGAGGTGGATGAGATCGGGGAACGGATTGCAGGCTCCGTGATCAACTTTTTTGAGGATCCGAAGAACAATGAAATCGTTGAAGCGCTGAGACAGGCGGGTGTGCAACTCGAAATGGATGAGGACGAAAGCACTGCATCAGAACAGCTCAAAGATAAGTCGTTCGTAATTTCAGGAAAATTTTCGGAGTATTCGAGGGATGAATTGAAGCAGATGGTTGAAAAAAATGGTGGAAAAAATGTAAGTTCAGTAAGTTCCAACACCTCCTATATCCTTGCAGGAGAGAACATGGGGCCTGAGAAACACAAGAAAGCAGAAGCACTGGGAATTCCCATTATAACAATAGAGGATTTCCTGAACATGATTTAAGGCTGAAATTGTCCTGCAAATGTTGTATTTTTGACACTCGAATGAGCCAGTTGAGCGATTATATAGGCAAAAATGTACTGAACAGACGCCTGAAAAAGGTAAGTCGGGACAAGTCCGTGCAGAATTTTGAAACTGCAAATAGTGCTGTGATCCTGTTCGATGCAAGTTTGCCTGAATGTTTTCCTCCTATCAAGGATTTTACGAAATTTTTAAAAAAGCAGGGCATTGCAACCACTGTCTTTGGGTATGTTGCAGAAAAGGAAATTCCGCAGGAAATGACACTCTGGGCAGGTTTTGAGTTCATTACCCGGGCAGATATCAACTGGTATGGGAGCCCCCGGGGGGAGAAAGCTGAACTATATTTCGGCAACAATCCGGATATGCTTTTCGTCATCAGTTTTATAAGTAATCTGACGATCGAATATCTTTCAAAGCTATCGACAGCTAAATTCAAGATTGGCTGTTATGCCGAAAATGACCAATGCGATCTGGACCTGATGATCAACCCTGCAAACAAGGATTGCGAGGTCAGCTATTTTCTGGAGCAAGTCAAACATTATATCACATTATTAAAACCAGCTAAGTAATATTTTTTATGGCAAACCGTGCAAATTTCACAGGCACCGGTGTGGCGATGATCACGCCTTTTAATGACGACGGATCACTGAATATCGACCGATTGGAGGTACATACCGACAGTTTGATCGGGAAGGGTGTTGAGTACCTGGTGGTGCTGGGTACAACGGCGGAAACGCCCACCCTTTCGAAGGAAGAAAAGCTGAAGATCATAGAAGTGACAAAGAAAGTAAACGGCGGAAGGGTGCCCATGGTCGTGGGTGCAGGAGGAAACAGTACCGAGGAAGTGGTGAACTGGATCAGTGAGATCGGTACCGATGGGATCGATGCCTACCTGAGCGTTGCTCCCTATTACAACAAACCTTCCCAGCAAGGGATGAAGGCACATTTTTCTGCAATTGCTGCAAGTTCCGAGCTGCCGTTGATGTTATACAATGTCCCGGGAAGAACCGGCTCCAACATTACAGCCGAAACAACCCTGGAACTGGCACATGAATTCGGCGATAAGATTGTGGCGATCAAGGAAGCATCCGGAGACCTGGCACAGGTGATGCGCATTATCACTGACAAACCCGGGGGATTCCACGTGGTATCCGGTGACGATGCCATAGCTCTTCCCATCATCTCCCTCGGGGGTGATGGTGTGGTATCGGTGATCGGGAATGCCTTGCCTGATCTCTTCTCCGGCATGATAAGAGATGCGTTGGCCGGTGACCTGGAAGCAGCCCGGGAGAAGCACTATCGTGTACTTCCATTTATTGATCTTATCTTCAGGGAAGGGAATCCCTGTGGTGTAAAAGCACTGATGCAGGTGCTCGGATATGGAGCCAGTAACCTCAGGTTACCCCTGATCCCTGCTACAGGCGCGCTTTTTGAAGATATTAAATCTGCTGTAGCCCGGTTATAGGATCCTGCAGGTAACTATCGCACAATTGCAGGTGTTTCCCCGGTCAGGAGAAGTACTGATTTCTCAGCGAACAGCGTTCCAATTATTTTTCCCGGCCGGATTGAGTCTACTGGCTTCCGGGGCGACCATGGCAATTCTTGTATTTCTTGCCGCTGCCACATGGACAGGGTTCATTCCGTCCCACCTTCTTTTCGACGCGGACCGGTTGCACACGTTGCTGTTTTTGTCCCTGCCCACCACCTGAGGGATCGGTGTACTCGGGGGTCTCTTCTTTGTTGGCTGCAAACTTACTAAGGTCCATTTTCTTTGGTGCTTGTGCTTTCTGCACTGCTTTTGGATCGCGCGTCGGAATGTGCACCTTCATAAGTGTGGAGACCACATCTTTATTCACCTTGTCGATCATCTGGGTGAAGAGTTCAAATGCCTCGAACTTATAGATCAGCAAAGGATCTTTTTGTTCATAAGCTGCATTCCGCACCGACTGCCGCAACTGGTCGAGTTCCCGCAAGTGTTCCTGCCAGGCCTGGTCAATGGTGGCGAGTACAATCGACTTTTCATAGGACCTGACCAGTTCTGAACCTTCACTTTTATAACATTTCTCAAGGTTGGCCAGTACCTGGAACACACGCATCCCGTCTGATACCGGTACTACAATATTTTCGTATACCTGGGATTGTTTCTCATAAACGTCTTTGATCACCGGCATGGCCTGTGCTGAGATGGTCTCCCGCTTCCGCTTCATTGTCTCCAGCATCAGGGCATAGATCTTCTCAACGAGTTCTTTGCTTCCGATCTTCTTGAATTCATCCTCTGTAACCGGTGACTCAATGGAAAAGATCCGGATCAGCTCCATCTTGAAGTTCTCAAACTCATCTGAACCAT
>CAZPTO010000311.1:0-4867 GCA_964589155.1 uncultured Bacteroidaceae bacterium
CCACACACGAAGTTAACGGTTTTAACTTGTAAATGTCAATCCTGAAAGATTCCAGGTTTCCCCGGGCAGGTAATGGATCCTGTCCTCGATCACTGCGAGCGGTGACGGAATGTTATTTTCATACAGCGATCCGGTTCCGAGCCCCTGGGGCAACTCTGTATCCAGTGTGGCTGTCCACTGAGCGATGGCGTTCAGTCCGATATTGGACTCAAGTGCCGAGGTGATCCACCAACCAGCGCCTCGCGTTTCAGCAAGACTGATCCATTCTTCTGATTTTGTGATACCCCCGAGCAGGGAAGGTTTAAGGATGATATAAGCAGGGTTGATCACCTCGAGCAACCGTTTCATTTCGGCACTCCTGACCGCCCCAATCAACTCCTCATCCAATGCAACCGGAATGGGTGAAGCTTCGCAGACACGTGCCATCTCTTCATGGATCCCTGCAGGAATAGGTTGCTCCAGTGAATGAATACCAAACTCAGATAAAATGTTAAGCTTATCCAGCGCCTCTTCCGGTGACCAGGCCCCGTTGGCATCCAGTCGAATCTCGAGATCTGAGGGATCAAAATGTGCGCGTACGGCACTGAGCACCTCCAGTTCATCCTCGAAATCCAGTGCACCCACTTTCATCTTAATGATACTGAAACCGTCCTCCAGCTTCCCCTTGATCTGCTCCAACATGTCACGCCTGTTACCCATCCAGATCAGACCGTTAATGGGAATTCCAAAGGTTCCGTTCGTAAAACCTGATGGGTACAACAATCTCATTCCACCTGTCTGTAAGTCAAGGAAAGCAGTTTCTATCCCAAATTGCAACGCCGGAAAATCTGTAAGGTCAAAGCCAGAAACCGACCTGGTACCGGCCCTTGACGAAACATCTTTTTGACCAGGTGCATTCCCCTTAATCTCATTCCCGGGGATTGGGACTTTTTCTTCGCTGCTTGTCCCGGAGGATTTTTCGGGGAATATGTCACCCGTGGGAATAATTCCTGATCGCAGCGCTTCTGAAAAATCGTTGAGTATGCCTTCAATACGATCCGGATCATCCGGACTCAGCCCGGGGATCAGTGATACTTCACCCAGGCCGAAGCGCAGCGGGTCTTGGTCATCGTATACGCTGACAATCCATGAATCTTTTATCCGCAATGTGCCCCTGGAGGTGCCTGCCGGCCGGCGAAAGCGCAACGTATATTTAATATAATCTGACCTGTACATGAATGAATTGAAGGATCTATAAGACAAGTCCCACGCCGAATGTGACTGCGAAGATAAGCGTGGCCACTGCAAGTTTTTTCAACTCCGCATTCAGTTCTACCGGTACCGTGTTGATCCACACCTTACGGATATCGGACAGCAACAACGGCAATGCAAGCACGAACAGGAACTGGTAAGCCGAATGAAAATTGAGGATGGTATAGACCAGGCTAAGGAGGAATCCCGCTACCAGCAGGGTAATATGGTAGATTTTTGCCCAGGAGGCGCCCATCCTGACCACCAATGTCATTTTTCCATTGTCCCGGTCATTTTCCCGGTCCCGCATATTGTTCAGGTTCAGCACACCCATACTGAATAATCCGATGGCTGAAGCGGGCATCAGGATACTCCATGAAAAAGAAAGCGTGTGCAGGAAATAAGTGCCCCCAACACCTACAATACCGAAAAATATAAATACCATCAGGTCCCCTAATCCGGCGTATCCGTAAGGTCTTTTGCCCACGGTATATTTAATGGCGGCAAAGATCGCTGTAAAACCAAGCAGGAAAAACAGGAAATACAGCAGGGATCCTGTCGATCCCAGTCCGGAATAAATTAAAAGACTACCGGAGATGAAGCTCAGGGACACGAACAGGATGATCATCTTTTTCATCTGTTGTTTTGTAACCAGTCCTTTTTGAGTCACACGCAACGGTCCGATCCTGTGCTCATTATCGGTACCTTTCATTGCATCACCGTAATCATTTGCCAGGTTTGACAAAATCTGCAGAAACAATGTCGTCAGCAATCCAAATATGAATACGCTCCATTTAAAGGCATTGTTGGCAAATGCAAGGAAACTTCCCAGTATGGTTGCAGAAAGCGCCAGTGGGAGCGTCCTGAGCCGGAATGCAGTGAGCCAGATTCTGTATTGTGCCATTGTCAGGGTAATTTTGGATACTTATCCCAGTCGGGTTTTCTTTTTTCCAGGAAGGCGTTCTTTCCTTCCTGTGCTTCTTCCGTCATATAGTAAAGCATCGTGGCATTTCCTGCAAGCTCCTGGATGCCGATCTGACCGTCCAGTTCAGCATTTAGTCCCACTTTGATCATCCTCAGGGCGATCGGGCTGTGCTGCATGATCTTTTTTGCCCATTCCACGGTTGTGTCCTCCAGCTCTTCCAATGGCACAACCTTATTCACCAGTCCCATATCCAATGCTTCCTGTGCAGAATATTGCTCACAAAGATACCAGATCTCGCGTGCCTTTTTCTGACCAACGTGTCTTGCAAGGTAAGAAGAACCAAGTCCCGCATCAAAGCTGCCCACTCTCGGGCCCGTCTGGCCAAATCGCGCATTTTCCGATGCAATGGAAAGATCACAAACCACATGTAACACATGTCCACCTCCGATGGCATAGCCATTGACCATTGCGATCACCGGTTTGGGAATTGAACGGATCTGTTTCTGTACATCCAGGATATTCAGCCTGGGGACCCCGTCTTTACCCACATAACCGGCGAAGCTTTTCACATTCTGATCGCCGCCGCTGCAGAAAGCCTTATCTCCTTCCCCGGTCAGTACCACGACCCTGATGTCCTGCATCTCCCGGGCGAGGACAAGCGCGTTGCTCATCTCCTGTGTGGTGTCCGGTGTGAAAGCATTGCGATACCGGGGTCGGTTGATGGTGATCTTCGCGATTCCTTCAAACGATTCGAATTTTATCTCTTCGTACTCCTTTATGGTTTTCCAGTCACGTTTTTTCATAACACTATGGTTCAATAGATGTGTACACTTGTTTAAAGATACCACTATTTTCACTACCGGAAGTGTCCACTTCCATCACTGTTGCCTCAGCTCCTTCTTCAAACAGGGTATCCAGACATTCGTCTACAGTATAGTCGCTATTTGCCTGCAAAATGTTCATTTCAAAAGCCTTTACAATATGCTTTATTGTCACGGGATGCCGGGTAACGGAAAATTCCTCGAAGAATGGCATCCGATCCGGCCCGTCCAGCAGTCTGAAGATTCCACCTCCTTTGTCGTTGAGGACAATGATCTTCAGATTTGGTGGAAAATTGCGGTTCCACAGGGCATTGGAATCGTACATGAAGCTGAGGTCCCCCAGGATGGCCAGGTGCATTTCTTCAGATACCATGGCAGCACCCACTGCCGTCGATAACGATCCGTCAATACCTGAAGTTCCGCGATTGCTTTGATAGCGCAGGTCAGTCCTTGCAGGCAGCAACTGGGCATATCTGATCACGCCACTGTTTCCCAGGTGCACCGTAGTGTTTGCAGGCATTTTTTCCAGGATCTTTTTTATTACTGAGATGTTGCTGAAAGAAGCTTTCCGGAGAAATAAACGGGCCTTGCCTGCAGTTTGTTTTTCCAGGTTTTTCCAACTTCTACCGTACCTGTTTTCGGTCATGGAAGGCTGTTTGTCATGTCGCGAATGCTGTTCTTTTTCTCGTAAAACTTCTTTTTGAAACCCGGGATGTTCAGTATCCGTCCGGGCATGCTTACCATTACCTGCGGGTTGTTCTGTCCTGCGCTCTTTCTGCAGTTTATCATGTGCCAAGAGGTCCTTATGGGTTCCTGAACGGACCAGGTCTGCACCTTCCTCCGAATCAGCTAACAGATCGCTGATGGCGGGCAAAGCGCGCTCAGGTGGACCATTCAGCAAGACCATTGGCGTTTCTTTCAGTCCCTGTACAAAACTCCTGGTTCGTTTTGAAACGATCGGTCCACCCATTGCCACCACCAGGTCGGGGGTGAGGTCATGTATTTTTTCTTTTGATGCGCCTGCAAGCACCAGCTCCGGGACAGAGATCATATAAGTCCCGTGGAGGTTGGCAATATTTTCCGCAACAACAGCCACCTGGAATCCGGCAGCAAGTGTTTCCAGTGTTTCCCTGTTTGCAGCACTGTAATGGGCCATCCCTGCAAGGATCAGTACCTTTTTTTGTGCAAACAGGTGGTCGCGGAGCAGCGCGGTTTCTGAAGTGTTAAATCCTGCTTTTTTTACAGCAGGTTCACCCGTCCGGATCCCGGGGATGTCGGGGCGGGTCATGACCTGTTGCGGGATTTCCTCATACAGTGGTTCACGCAGCACCAGGTTCAGGTGTACCGGCCCCCGGGTTTCAATACAGCCCTGGCGTATTACCCTGGCAGCATCATGCATCACTTTGTCAAGGTGTGCTGAATTCTCGAATTCGGACGGAAATTCATAAAAGCCATTGGCATTCGGACCGAACACATTGGACTGGTTGATCCGCTGGTTGGTGAATTGGGGTGGGGTCTCCGGGGGACGGTCCCCGGTGAGTACGATCAGGGGAATTTGCTGGTTGAATGCTTCCGCCACTGCCGGGGCCAGGTTCAACACGGCCGTACCTGAAGTGGTAATCACTACTACGGGATGACCTGTTTCGAGGGCCATACCCAGGGCGACATACCCGGCCGATCGCTCATCCACAATGCTGAAACAAACGAAATCTTCTTCCCGCTGAAAAACCTGGATCATTGGCGCATTCCTTGAGCCGGGACAGATGACAACATGTCTGACCCCAAGTTGCTTCAGCAGATCCGCGAGGTCAGCGATGTGTTGTTTGAACGGCAGCGTTGTCATCCTTTTTCCTGGAATATTGTTCAATGATATTGAGCAACGATTTGGCTT
>CAZPTO010000312.1:0-4863 GCA_964589155.1 uncultured Bacteroidaceae bacterium
AGAAACAGATGAAATTATTACAAACACCGGTCCAGGAGATCGAAACAGCATCAGAGCTTGAGAAGATCATCAATGAAAATGAAAACGTAATGGTTTGCTGCGGCCGCATGGGCCCGATGTGCATTCCTGTGTATGATACCATGGAGGAGCTGCAGGACGAATATGAAAATGTGAAATTTTACAGCATGGCTTTCGATTCGCCAGAGGCCGGCGTGATCAGGAATGCGCCTGAAGCTAACGGTTTCATGGGATTGCCATTTACCATGTATTACAAAAATGGGAAGGTAGCGCATGCAACCTCCAGCATCCAGAACCGTCAGCAGATCACATCGATCCTGGACGAAAAACTGGACTCGAGCAATTCATAAATTATTTTGCGTTCAGCGTGTAGCAATGCCTTGCCTTGCATCCGGCAATGATTCACGAACGTTTTTTGCTGCACGCTGGGCACAGCACCTCACCATCATGTAGATTAGCTTAACGAACATGGAAAAATACGACCTGATAATCATTGGTGCCGGGGCTGCCGGGCTCACCGCCGGAATCTATGCATCACGAGCCAAACTCAACACCGTCATTATTAATGAAGGAGTTGTGGGTGGCCAGATGGTGCTTACTGAAGAGGTAGCCAACTACCCGGGGGTGGAAACCACCAAAGGTTACATGCTCGCAAACACCATGAAGACCCAGGCAAAAAGCTTTGGTTGCAAGATCAAGTCCAATGTGAAAATATCGGCCCTGGAACTGGAGGGTCCCGTAAAAAGTGTGACGCTTGAAGACGGAAGATCCTTCAGTGCCGGTGCCGTTATACTGACGCCGGGTGGCAGGCCACGGTCACTGAATATTCCCGGTGAAGATCAATTCAAAGGAACCGGAATCTCCTATTGTGCCACCTGCGACGGTGATTTTTTTACCGGCAGGGAGGTAATCGTGGTCGGTGGAGGTAACTCCGCCCTGGAAGAGGCAGTGGCACTTACCAATTTCGCCTCGAAGGTCACCATCGTTCACCAGTTCGACCACTTCCAGGCCTTTGAACACGCTGTAAAAGAGGCACAGAACAATCCGAAAATAGAATTTATCATGGAGTCTGAGCTCCGTGAATTCGTGGGCAACGGAACCCTCGAAAAAGCCACCATCGAGCATCTTCCTTCCGGAAAAATGGCAGAGAAAAAGGTCGACGGTGTATTTATTTTTGTAGGGTACCTGCCCAATACCGAATCACTCAACGGCCTGGTTCCTTTAAATGAACGGAATGAGATCGTTGTGGATTCCGATATGAAGACTTCCATTCCCGGTGTTTTCGCCGCAGGTGACTGTATCGCTAAAAAATACAGGCAGGTGACCACTGCAGTGGCAGATGGAACCATCGCAGCACTAAGTGCATCAGAATACCTGCGTAATTAAATCCGCAAGCAATTCAATTTCTATTCCCCATAATCCCTGTTCCGGGTTTTCCTGAACAATCCCCCGCTTATCAGCGTTTAAATATCAGAGAATCAAAGTAAACCCATCAAGTACTGTAAGATTTACTTGACATTCTCGATAATTTTTTGTATACTCTACAAATGCTGAAGCGATACATAATCATATTGATCATTAGTATTCTGATCGTCGTTTTCGCCGTTCAGAATGTCGAACAGGTGGCGATCAAACTATGGATGTTTGATGTGGATGCCTCCCTTGCTCTTATCATTATACTCACCTTTAGTATCGGAGCACTTATCACACTGCTCCTCGCTTTCCATGAGATCAGGTATCGCAGTAAAAAAATCAGCAAATTAGAAAGCGAATTGAGATCTGCAAAAATGAGAAGTAGCTCTGAAAATTCAAATTCAGGTGAGTTTAACGACAAACAGAGTTGATGTTTAGAGGAAGTAAAGCCTTGTATATTCTCCTGAAAAACAGGTGTGGCTTTGCTTAAAATGCTTACCAGGGAATGATGTAGCCTGTTGCGGCGATCCCTGGAAGGGTGCCGAACTGAATAACAGCACAGGATGATTTCGCTGCATTGGCCACCAGGTACATACACTATATCTGTATGGTATACTGGTAATTATAAAAAATGCAACCCCTTAAATTTAAATACAAAATGAAAATGAAAAACACGATTTTAAACCGAATAGGAACAGGATTGATCGCAGGATTGCTGGTCATCACCGGATGTTCCACAGAACAATCAAATGAAGAGGCGCAGAAGTTGCTTGATAAGCAGGCACAAGTGCTTGAAAAAGAGCAGGAGTCGATGGAAGACTTGTTGCAGAAATTCCAGAAAACCAGGGATTCCCTGGTGAAAGAACAAAATCAACTCCTGCAGTCAAAGCAGGAAGTTGAGTCTGAAATGCTGAAAGTGGAAGAGGTGCAAACCGATTTAGCCACAACACTGAAAGAAGCACAGGTAGATTCTCTGACCCGGGAAAAATCAACCTTGGAGAACAGGCTGAGCACACTCAATGACAGTCTTGATGCAGTGGCATCAAAGATCCAGGAGATGGACCAGGAGAAACAATCACTCAGCGTCAAGGAAGAGCAGTTGACTGATCAACTCGGATCTGCCCGGGAGAAACTCGTCACGGGCATCGAAGAGGTGGACCAGCGACTGGATGACATTGAAAGGCAACGACTGGTCAAGCAACAGGAACTCGCCCTGAATCAGCAAAAGATTGCACTTGCAGAAAAGAAAATCCAGTTACTGAATGATGAAAAGAATCTGTACCTCAGGGAGAAAAACGATCTGCTGCGGAAAGGTGCTGAAAACACAGAGCTGGAAAACTACAATCTGAAGATCAGCGAAATAGAAGGATATATCCAGGACGAGAACAACAAGATCAAAAATGCTGAAAGCTCCATCACTACCATCACCGCATGGCTGGCCGATGTAGATGCACTTGAATCGCGTCTTCGTAATATGATGGAGCAGGAATACAGCGAAAATGAAACCATAGAAAGCTTCACCAGTGAAGAGATGGAGCGCCTGCAAAATGAACAGCAGAGCGTAACTGCCGAAATGCAGCGCCTGGATTCCCTCCGTAAAGTGCTGGCTGAGCAGCGTTCAACTGTGGATGAGCAACTTGCCGGCGTAGATGAAGAGATGTCACTTGTGAAAAGCAAAGACCTGGCTGAAATACTGGCTGAAAGATCTGCACTGGAAGAGCAGGAAGCGCTGATTTCGGAGGAAGAAGCTGCACTTATGAAAGAAGGCAGTGAAAGTACTGCTTCCTCTGTATCCGGTTTGTCTGACAATGAATTGCTCGGCGAACTGGAAGAGGAGATCAGGGAACGGAGAGGTGCTATTGAAACGTTAAAATCGGAGATTGCTGAAGAGCAACAAGAGCTGGCCAGCAAAAAGGCCGAGATTGAAGAACGTCGATCCAGGGCCGCAAGCGCACTGGGAATTACAGCCATCGCGCTCATCATCGCCGGACTCCTGATTATTTTAGTATTCTATTTTATCGGAAGACGAAATAAAAAATCGTAACTTATTGACCAATAAAAGCAAGCAACAATACAAACATTATAAAATATTAATATCATGACAGCAAAAAAAGATAAGAAAAATGAATTCTGGGAAGATGCAAAAGGCAACATTAACGAAGGCGCCCGCATCGTAGGGGAAGAAGCCAAAGACCTCGGAGAGAAGATCTCTTCATATTCAGAAAAGATCTTTGGACAAATCAAGGAAAAAACTTCGGAAGTGTTCGAATCCGGCAAAGAGCTTACCCTTGATGCCGTGAACAGGGCACAGGAACTGGCAGAAAAGTACCGCGACCAGGGTGAGATCCGTAAATTGAATGAGGAAAAGAAAAAAGTTGCGGCCCAGCTGGGGATGAATTTTTACCTGATGGTGAAAAACAACGACAACAAGGTTCCCCCGACCATTCTCAGAAGGAAAGCTGTTAAGTCCACCATGAAGGAAATGGAGGAGCTCGACCAGCAGATCCTTGACCTGAAAGATGAGGAAGACAAATAAACTACATATTGCAGCAACGGGCACGGACACTACGGCCCGTTGCCGCTCTTTTAATAATAAGAACGCTTTTTAACACCGAACCTATGAGAAGAACAATACTTATAAATGTTACAAATTTTACACTTGCCCTTTACGTGGCGGTGTGGATCTATTATGCAGCTTTCAACTGGGAGGTTTTTTCGATTAAGCTGAATACCAATGCAGGTTTTTCCGTCATCGGCGGGTATCCTTTTGCATTTTTCTTTCTGCTTGGTCTCGCAGCCCTGCTGACCCTCAGATATTTTGTTCATATGAACAAAGTGACTGAGGACAGGAAAGAGAAGGACAGCGCACACAAGATAGAGATCATGGAAAAGGATATCGAGCTGCTGAAGATGAAAGAAGTACTCTTTAAAATGCAAACCTCGGAAATGGGAAAGAACAGTTCTCACCTGAATGCCCTGCATGAGAAACTGGACAATCTTTCCAGTAAACTGGAATCGGAAAAAAAGGATGATGCCAATAAGAAAGATGCTGAACAGGAAGAAAACTAACCCTAATGCGCCCATCTTTCAATTCATCCCAGACATTTAGAATTATTTATCAAAAACAAATCACTATATGGATACCAGAATTATAATCAAAACCAACCCCTGGATACTGGTCCTCCAGGGAATCATTATGCTTGCGGCGGGTATATTTGTACTCTCCAACCCGGAAGTCACCCTCGTAGCACTCACGCGGTTACTCGGGATCATCATGCTGATCGCAGCAGGGTTCCTGCTTTTCAGCTCAACATACAAACGTGAAAAGATAAACCAGTTGTTGTTCATTGAAGGAATCGTCAATGCCGGGCTCGGGATTGTGTTTACCCTCTTCCCTGCACTGCTTGCCAGTGTATTTATCGTTATCCTTGG
>CAZPTO010000313.1:0-4854 GCA_964589155.1 uncultured Bacteroidaceae bacterium
CGACTGGGCACTGGTAAGTTGCGACAGGAATCCCGCAACAACCAGCAGGAATGCTAATGCTAACGGTCTCATATTGTGGGGCTTTTTGGTGCAACAATACAAGTTACGAAAAATCGGAATACCTGTGAATTTTCTTCCATCAACTGACAAATATCAGTAACCAATGGAAGAAAAGTAACGGGGATGAAGGTTCACGCGGGGATGGAATCTGAAGCATAGGAAGTGCTGAAGTTGAAAGGGAGCAGGCCGAACATACGTCGATCGGACCCTGGACTTCAACCTGAAGAGGGATGATGCAGCAACAGAGATGAAAGCCGATCCTGGCAAAGGACGGTTGCGATAAAATCAAAAACCAGAGCTGAATGCTGCTATTGTCAGGAGTTCATGTTCTTCAACAGATATTCCTCTGCTTCGGTATTCCACAGCCCATTATGCCGGACGCAGATTTCATGCAGTGTTGCAAACAGGGGATTTTCTTTGCCTGCATCTTTGAAATCCGCGATTGCAGTCAGTGGAAGATCAGCATGGGTATAAATCAGCTTTTTCCCGCCGGGTATACCTGGCAGGTTAAGGGTCGCTTCAGGCACTGCATTCAATCCGCCGATATGTGTTACCAGTCCTGCGGGATCCAGCCCTTTGGTCATGACCTCCAGGGCTTCGTTCATGTCGTCCATATTTCCGCCCGAAGTCCCCACGATATGTGTATAGGCATAATGGACATTATAGAAATTCAGGTTAGCCGAGAAATCCTTATCGGCCGGTCCTGCGAAAAAGTTCAGGCAGCCGTCAAATCCAAGAATGGCATCTCCCTGCTCCAGCACTGGTTTCACGGGGGCAAATACAAATACATCGTTGTACCCTTCTCCGCCGGTTATTGCCCGCAGTTCGGCAACCGGATCCTGAGAAGCGCCTGTATTTATGTATTTGAGTTCGATGCCACGCGCCGCGAATGCTTCCACCGTGTATAATTCAGCTGCCCGGTCCAGGCGTGACTGGTCAATATCTGTTACTACCAGCAAGGATGGCTTCCGGTCCTCTCGCTTCAGCACATAGTTGATCGCCGCCAGTCCCATGGGACCCACCCCGGCCAGGATGGCCATCTTACCGCCGTCCACGATTTCCATTTCGTGCACATAGCTTCCGGCTTTGGTGTGGTAGTTTGCATGCATGGCGCCGATCACGCAGCTGAGCGGCTCTGCCAGGGATGCAGGATAGAATCCCGGACCCGCATACACCATCAGGCAGTCCTGCACAAGGACATCCTTTGGTATGATCACATAGGTGGCATCGCCGCCGACATACCTGTAGCTGTATCCCGGTGCGCTCAGCACGCCCATGGGCCCGTCTTCATAATAGATCGCCGGTTGTATGCTGAATTTTTGTCCGGGTGAAAACTTATCCCGGTAATCTTTGCCGACCTCAACGATCTCCCCGGCAAATTCATGCCCGATGATCACCGGGTGTTCTGCGATATCATCCGGCACCCGCTTGTGATCCGTGGCCTGGTTGGCAGCCTTGTAGCTCGACATACACAGGCTGTCGGTAACCACCTTTGCCAGGATCTCATCATCGGCAATCGGAGGTAAATCGAATTCTTCAATACGGATATCCTTTTTTCCGTATAACCTGGCAGCTTTTGTTATCATATATTCAGTTTAAAAATTTCATATAACACTCCGGGGTGCTTACCCCGGATCTTGTATCAATAAAAGTCCTCTGGGAGCTTCATCAGTCAGTATGCAGGCAGCAATGGCTGCAGGAATGTTCCAGGGATCAGCTCAGCATGATCTGACCGCCAGTCACGGGAATCGCCTGGCCTGTTTCATATTCCTGTTCAATCGCATAAAAGGCAGCTTTCGCCACATCCGTTGTTCCGCACCCTCTCCCTGCCGGTACCTGCTGCTCGTAAAAATGTTTCACATCCTCAATGGATTTTGCCCCCGGCACTTTACCTGCGTTAAGGTATTGTACAAACAAACCCGTTTTCGGATCCGACCAGAGGGGACCTTCAAAGAAGTTTCCCGGACAAATGGAATTGACCTTGATCCGGTGGGGCATCAGCTCCAGGGCAAAGGACTGGGTAAGCCCGATTCCACCGAACTTCCCGCCTGCATAGGCAAAATTCTTCTTGCTGCCGCTCAATCCCGACTTAGAATTGATCTGTATAATGTCAAAATACAGATTTTCATTCGCTTCCGCCTGGATCTTCATGATCCGTGCCGCCGACCGCGCACAATTGAAATAACCTGTGTAATTCACCTTTGTCATCAGCTCAAAATCTGCTGGTGACAACTCATCCAGGCCCCCTGCCCTCAGGATCCCCGCATTGCTTATCATCACATCAATTCCTCCGAAACAGCGCGCTGTCTCATTCACGAGGGCGTCTACCGATGCAGCATCCGACACATCGCATTCCAGGAAGTGTGCCCTGTTGGGATGGTTCCGTTCGTTCAGCGCATCGGCAAGTTCCATTCCTTTTTCCTTATTCAGGTCTGCGATCACCACATTTGCCCCTTCCCTGAAGAAGCTTTCCGCAATCCCGGCTCCAAATCCCTGTGCACCCCCGGTAATGATAACCACCTTGTTTTGCATACGCTTGGGACAACAGGTCTCCGTAGCATCACCCTGGCTTTCTTTTTCAGGATACAAATCGCCGGCTGCCTTTGCCACGGCAAAGTCCCCGACCCCTTCCATATGGATTTTGGAAGGCAGACCGGATGTGTTCAGATACGCATTAATCAATGCTTTCAACTGCTCCAGTGTCGTTGCATCCCCGGTCCGGATCTCCAGGATTTTGCCTCTGCCGGTGCCTGTTCCTTCGGTGGATTTTGTTTCTGCCCCGGGTTCTGTTCCTGCTTCGGAGCTTGCACCAGTGCTGGCGCCTGTTCCTGCGACAGGCCCTGTTCCTGCTTCGGATCCCTTCTCCACCCTTTTCAGCGACACCAGGACGTCTGTTGAAAGCAGTGAACGGAGGAGACAAATGAGCTCGTAATCTTTACTTCCTGAAGGTCTCATTTTTCGGTGTATTAAAGGTTTGGATCAGGGCAGTGCCCAGTTGTATCAGTACTTCCCGTCTTCCGGGAATGGGTGTTCCTTCGGCATCCAGGAAACCACGCTCACCATTGGCAACCAGGTATTGGTGACCGGCAATCAGCGCGGCTCCTTCAAAATTGATTTTTGTCAGGATACCGGACAGGCTATGCTTTGTTTTATCAAACAGTTTAACAGGCAGGAGATCCGGGGAATTGTGCTCACTGCCCAGGCTCACCAGGAAGCCATGGTCCGAAAAGCAGGTCGCATATTTCTCCAGGGCGCTTGCCGAGTTGCGGTTCGGGATAAATTCAACCGACCAGATCCCTTTGCGCTTCAGTGTTTCCATCAGCTTCTCCCGGTCTTCTTCAAATTCAGTATACCCGCCATTCACTGAGTCGGCCAGTAAAGGATAGGTCGGGATCCCGCCAGCCGCCAGGATCAATTCCCTGATATGCTCCAAAGACAAAAACTGATCAGGATGCTCCGGAATAAATGCAGGTCCCCCGGCTTTCAGCAGTTTGCTGCGTATCTCGTTCTCCATGGCAGCGTTATCGGAAAGATCCGATTTCACTGGCTGACCGTTAAAAATCTTTTCAAAAGTTGCGCGCCGCTCCTGGTCACTTCTGAATTTCTGATATACAGCTTCACGAAGTGCTTTCGCCAAATGGCGTTCGCGAACGACACCTTCGGTATACAGCTCCCTGATCTCCGGAAAGGAAAAACGCATATCGATTCCTGCATTTTTCAGATGTGCATTCAAGGCTTCGCACATCTGCCGGACCTGTTCATTCGCATGCTCCTGTACCTTCGCGAGCCGGGTTCGGTAGGGGGGCGGCAGGTCAGCAGGATAGGCCAGGCCTTTACCGCTCACATAGATCCGTCCGGGGTTATTGGGATCATTGATCAGGACCCCCTTCTGCTGTTCCTCTTCGCTGAGACCAACAAACTCGATGTTAAACAATGGGAAAACATTGTTTTTTACAGCATGCTCGGCCCACTCCCTGTAGCCGTCCATCGAATAAAAATCGTTAATCCCTATTGCTTTCACTTGTTCCCCGGATGCCATCGTGAAGGCCTGTTCGATGGAATCAAATGCACTGAACGAATAGGGTGTGTGGAGGTGACCGTTGACCTCCGGATAGTGATGCAGCCGGGGAAGCTCCAATGCCATTAAATCTTCTTTACCGGGAAATAGTTTCCAAAAATCCATATGCGCTATTCTAGTTTGTCAACCCATGCGGGCTGATGTTTACTTTTTTTCCTGTAATACTTTATAAAAGTAGCATTTAACATTATATCGACTGCCTTCATGCATTACACTCCCAGGCGGGATCTGCGTATTTTTTCCTGGCTTGAGAAATCCTGTTCTGCCTGGTGTCCCTTCAATGGTACGATCTTTTCATGGATGGCATCGATGATCCATGACGGCTGCGGAAAAAATTCATTTTCCAGTTCATATGCCGGGGTGATCCAGTTTCGTGATCCCACTACCACAGGGGGTGCATCCAGGTAGTCGAAGGCAAGTTCCGTGATGTTGCTTGCTAAATCGTTGAGGAACGATCCCCTGGAATTTGCATCGCCTGTGATCACGATCCTGCCCGTTTTTTTAACAGATTCGATTACTGCCTCATAATTGAAGGGCACCAGTGAACGTGCATCGATCAACTCTGCGCTCAACCCGTATTTTTCTTCCAGTGATTCCGCTGCCTCCAGGGCCCTGTAGAGGGTGGCACCGATGCTCAGGATGGTGACATCCTTACCTTCCCGCTTCACATCGGGTTCGCCAAACGGGATCTCGTAATATCCTTCAGGCACCCCTTC
>CAZPTO010000314.1:0-4850 GCA_964589155.1 uncultured Bacteroidaceae bacterium
CTGGCTACCAACGGTTTTGAAGAGTCGGAGTTATTTGAGCCATTGAAAGCCTTAAAAGAAGCAGGTATCCAGGTGGACGTTATTTCAACAGAAAAGGGTGAAATCACAGCATGGAATCACGGTAACTGGAGTAAAAAGATTGCAGTTGATCGTACATTGGGTGAAGTAAATGATAATAATTATGGGTTACTCGTATTGCCAGGCGGAGTAATCAATCCCGACAAATTGAGGAGGGACAAACAAGCTGTTGCATTTGTACGCTCCTTTGTTGACAAAAACAAACCCGTCGCTGCGATTTGTCATGGACCTCAAATGCTGATCGAAGCTGATGTGGTAAAAGACAGAGCAATGACATCGTTTTTTTCTATCAAAAAGGATTTGCAGAACGCTGGTGCAACTTGGGTGGATGAAGCAGTTGTTGAGGATGGAAATCTGATTACCTCCAGGAATCCCGGAGACCTGGAAGCTTTTAACACAAAGATTATTGAGAGAATAAAAGCGGCCGATTGATTTCTGTGTGACCACTCAGGATCAGGAGAGTAAGGTAGCTAAACGTATCGCCAGGTGAGGTATTGCATGATTATGGTTCCATTTGCCGGTTTGTTAAAAATCACGTACTAAACCGTTAATTTTCACATATCTATGTTGCAACTATATGTAATTCTATATATTAGGTCCGCATTAGTTGTAAACAATCAGCATGTACAGAATCATCACCCTCGCGGTGTTCTCCATCTTCCTGCAATCTTTGGAGGGACAGGATAAGCGCTTTTCCCTTGCATTTGATGCGGGGTATTTTGGCGAGTCCATAACCAAAGCAGGGGCAATCGCATCCGTCCAAACGCGTATCTCAGCAAACAACGACCTCCATCATCTCAGGCTTAATGTTGCATTTTACAAACATTCAGGTTACAACAGCAACCTGCTGTTTTTCCCGGAATATGTATTCAGGATTACCGGTGAGAAGGGCCGGTTCTTTGAAACAGCTGCCGGCAGCGGATGGATGTACCAGCAACCAGACCGACCCGTGATACAGTATGAGAAAGGGATCTTTTCGGAAACGAACCGTGGATGGCATTATGTGGCTCCGACGATCCTGCTTGGAGGTGGGAAACGAATACGTATGGGTTCGCTGGAAGGAATGGCATATTCGGTGGGAATGAGATGGTTTGGGCAGTATCCGTTCAATGGTTTCCTGATGCATCACCTTGTGCTGGAGTGCCGGGTTTCAATTCCGCTGGAGATGTTCTGATGCGTGTGTAACAATCGAAAACAGCAATAAAAATGATAAAATCAGTGGGACAAGCCAGGTTTCTGTTCATCGTTGCAACGGTCATTATTCTCTCAGGTTGTGAGAACCTGCAATACGACGATTTCTATTACCTGCGCTACAAAGGCACGGATATGCCTGTAGTGGTCCGGGGTAATATTCCCTCAGGGGTATTTATTATTTATATGCACGGCGGTCCGGGGGGCAGTACCTATGCTGAAAGGGCGTATGAAATGCTTGCTGCAACGGAAGAAAAATTTGCCATGGTATATTATGACCAGCGCGCATCGGGAAACAGCCAGGGGAAAACGGAGGCAAGCCAGATCAACATCGATCAGTATATCGAAGACCTGGAGGTCCTGATCGCCCAGCTCGATGACAGGTACACCCCGGAACACATCTTCCTGCTGGGACACAGCTGGGGAGGTACACTGGGAACCGCTTTTCTGCTCAAGGAGGGAAACCAGGAGAAGGTGGACGGCTGGATCAAGGTGGATGGGGGTCATAATTTAAGTAAGGACGCCTATGAAATGTCAAGAGATTATGTCATCGACCATGCCGAAGCAGTCATCGCTTCGGGATCGGCTAAAGAAAAAGAGGTGGAGGAGTGGCAGGAGATTATCAGCTATTATGATGGTGTGGAGACCTGGGATGATCCATTTTTTGTAATAGGGCACAGCGGTCATGTGGGCAGGGCAAATGGCTATTTCCATGACCCCGCAAATGAAGAAGGACTCATCGATGGGGAACTGATCTTCGCATCAGAAAACAATATCATTGCTTACCTTTTGCAAAACCTGAATGTCATCCTGCACATGGATATCTGGAACCTGGATTTTACATCACGACTCTCTGAAATCGAGGTCCCTACACTCATCGCCTGGGGAAGGCACGATGGGATCCTGCCGGTCGAACTGGGCATCCAGGCCAAAGAAGCCATGAACCTGCCGGATAAAAATCTTGTCATATTTGAAAATTCGGCACACGTCCCTCAGATTGAAGAACCGGTATTGTTCAATGCAACAGTGATCGCATTTATTGAGAAAACACTGTCTGAAAAATGAGCCATTACAGGCACTGGGAACCTGCTACACTGGAACAGGGAAACCATTCAACTTAATAAATAACCGCCCTGATTTTCATAATCAGAGCGGCAATAAAAGTGCAGGTGTACTCCGGAGCCATCTATCAACCAGTATAAAGTATCAGCGGCTCCTGATGAATGTCCTGTGCCAATTGGTACCGTTGACATGCAGTTCCAGGATATATGCGCCCGGGAGCAATGTTTCCAGGGACAGTTCAACAGGTTGCTGCGTGGTATGGCTGAATTCCCGGCTCATGAGCAGACGGCCATCGATACCGCTGATGGTGAGGGTCTTTACCTCATTTATCAATCGGGGAGGTATTACCACGAACAACTCATCACCGGCCGGATTCGGGTAGATCTTCAGTTCATCCCCAATGTTTCGTTCACCGGTCTCAACCGGACGGCTTTCCTGGATCACCACAACATCCTGTTGTGGCTCTGCAGCATCCATGGCAAAGACATGGACGATGCCTTCCCTCTGATCTCCCTGGTTCTGCGTCATCGTAAGCGAGATCGCTCCCTCTTCGGTACCTTTGTCCGTCCCCTCCTTAACGGCAAACCAGCCGCCTTCGAAGGTGCAGAACCATTGCATGGGCAGGTGATCACAAAGGTTGTTATTTTCTACGGTGATTGATGCCGCCGATTGATCCCAGGCCACAATAATAGTGTCCGTGACCTGCATGTCGGGAACATTCAGCTTATAATTGGCGGATATCCAGGTATGTGTTCCGGTATTCACAACCACATCGTTCTGGTACACATCTTCAGTACCTTCAGAAGTGGTAATTTTCCACTTGTCGAACTTATAGATCCCATATGTTTCAGGGGCCGAAAAGATCACCAGTCCTGCCGTTTTGCTGAAACTTCGTGTGAAGTTCCCCCATCCATAGGCCTTCCCGTTCAGATCAGGTTTGCTGCATTCGATCAGCGGAAGCAGATCATCTGAGCTGTTCACCAGTACGTTCGAAAACTGGGTAGTCGCCCTGTAATCAATATTGATCAGCAGGGACAAGCTGTCGATGCTGGCCGTCATGTTGGTCTGTTCCCCGGGGTTGAGATCCTTGATCAGCTTGATCTCGGCCCAGCCGGCCGGACGGGTAAAGATCATCAGGTCCACATCATTGGCCACATCCAGGATCTTCCTGATCAGTGATTCACTGGCCAGGCTGCGCTGGATTGTGCTCAGGTCTCCGTTGTAGAAGAAGTATTTCTCAGCCCATCCCAGCGGGCTCATATTGCTCGCCTGGTAATAATGCGCCGCATCATCGTTGTACTGACTGAACATGAAGTGTTTCCCTGTCGTGGGATGGATCAGGGCCGAGTTCCCTGAGTGTGCCATGGTAAGGGTCAGTGAAGCGTCGTTGAGAATCGTATCCTGGCTGATCCTCAGTTTTTCAGGCACAATGGATATATTTGTTATGCGACAATCCACATACTGCCTCGGGATCTTCCCTGCGTTCCAGATGTTGATCTTCAGTTCCCCTTTTGCATTTAACTCCTTCAGCTGTTTTTTGGTCAGCGTATACGTGATCGGCTCATTGAATTCACTATATGTGCCGTTGTTAAAGCGCGTATAGATCTCATCTGAGATGTCCCTGATCTGGTTTTCGAAAACAGGCAACAACGCATTATATTGTTCAGGGGAAATGTCGGCATCATAGGTCGCCAGCGTGTCGAAACTTTCGAATAGTGGCTGCATATTCAATGGATACGGGTAGGGTTCAAGGAACCGGTACTGGTACGCCCTGGCCATGTAGTAGTGATAACGCACCATGCGTTCCCAGGCCGTCTTCTTCATCTCGTGAAGGTATGTCATGGCTCTTGGATCCAGGATGTTATCGCTGCTCAGCAGGATATCATCCATGGCATCGCACACCAGCAGCATCTTGGTCAGTTCCATCGGGATATTATTCAGTTTTTGCTGGCTGAACGCCATGACCTGGGCCACTTCTCCTTTTTTAAGCGTATAGGACTCAACAGAATCGGTCCAGACCTCAAGTATGGGATATCCCTTTTTCAGGCGGTTGAATTCAGCCTTGACCTTGTCATCGGGGATGGTCACCTTCTTCAGCGTTGCCCCGAATTTCTTCAGGTTTTCCGGTGAAAGGTTATTCAGCACCACCTGGGCGTTATGGGCTCCCTGCCTGGCACCTGCGGCTGCAAGGGATGCGGGATTGATCCCGCCTGCCAGGCCGGAAGCATTCTCAGCCACCGTGCTGTACTCATCCACAGCCACGGTAAGGGTTTCATGTATAAGGCTCCAGTTATCCATACTCACCGGATCCTCGTAATCGAATTGCGCCGCCGTCTGAAGCGCGGATCCCAGGACCTGGGTACCCGGACCGGGAATGCATTTGCATACCTGTCCCACGATCATCCCGACCCTGCGCATCATGCCCTCGAAGCTGTTGGCCACATTGTCCCTTGCTTCCTGGATAAGCCAATCGATCTGATGATTATACAGCACGGTCAGAGAAGCCTGCTTTGCACAGA
>CAZPTO010000315.1:0-4847 GCA_964589155.1 uncultured Bacteroidaceae bacterium
CTACTTCATTAGCAGCAATCTCATCACTGCCTACTGCATTAGCCGCAATCTCATCACTTCCCACTGCATCTGTAGCTATTTCTGATTCACCAATAGCATTTGGAGCAATATCTTCTGCAAGTATTGTTTCGTTAAGTATCTCATTAGTTGTAATTGCATCATTTGCTATATCATTGGCTGTTAGAGAATTATCCACAACTTCATTTGTGCCAACAGCATCAACTCCAATATCCGCCGCTGCTATGGTACCATCCAGTATCTCTATAGTGGTCACTGCTCCTGTACCAATATCCGTCGATGCTATGGTGCCGTCCAGGATCTCTGTCGTAGTCACTTCGCCGGTCCCTATATCTACAGATGCTATCGTTCCATCAAATATCTCGTCAGTCGTTACAGCTCCCGTGGAAATCTCTGATGCACCTACCGAACCCGTGGCTATCTCATTAGCTCCGACTGCATTCGCCTGGATATCGGCAACACCTGCATTGTCAATGTCTATATCCCCGGTGATGTCAACACTGTTCAAGGTCGTGCCATCACCTACCAGCATAAATCCATCGCCAGAAGCATCCAGAGCACTCTGCTCTCCCAAACCATCTCCTAGTATAATGTTCCCCTCTAACAAATCATCTGCATTCCCCAGTGCATTGTCTACATAGTTCTTCGTAGCTGCATCCTGCGCAAGAGTCGGTTCTGCCAGGCTGTTGATCTGCTGATTTCCCAAATCGATCGGCGCCGTGGCAGCACCAAATCCACTCAAAGGAATATTGGCCTTGTTCAGATCTCCATCAGACACCGTCCCATCCAGTATCTCAGCGGTAGTGACTTCACCGGTCCCAATATCTGCAGCTGCTATCGTTCCATCAAGTATCTCGGTTGTCGTTACTGAACCAGTACCGATATCTGCAGCTGCTATCGTTCCATCAAGTATCTCATCTGACGTTACTGCTCCGGTAGATATCTCTGCTGCACCTACCGCATCCAACGCAATTTCATCACTTCCAACTGCGCCTGATGCAATCTCAAGTGAACCTACTGCACCCGTGGCTATCTCAGAAGCACCGACTGCATCCGCCTGGATATCGGCAACACCTGCATTGTCAATGTCTATATCCCCGGTGATGTCAACACTGTTCAAGGTCGTGCCATCACCTACCAGCATAAATCCATCGCCAGAAGCATCCAGAGCACTCTGCTCTCCCAAACCATCTCCTAGTATAATGTTCCCCTCTAACAAATCATCTGCATTCCCCAGTGCATTGTCTACATAGTTCTTCGTAGCTGCATCCTGCGCAAGGGTCGGTTCTGCCAGGCTGTTGATCTGCTGACTTCCCAAATCTACCGGAGCCGTGGCAGCTCCAAATCCACTCAATGGTATATTGGCCTTGTCCAGATCCCCATCAGATACGGTACCATCCAGGATCTCTGTCGTTGTAACAGCACCAACTCCAATATCCGTTGCCGCAATGGTACCATCCAGTATCTCATTACCAGTAACTTCGCCTGTACCAATATCCGCAGATGCTATGGTGCCGTCCAGGATTTTACCGGAAGTAATTGTCCCATCACTTATGGTTAAATCTCCTAACTCATCGATTGTTGCATCCCCACTCATCAGCAACGCCTGGGGGGCACCGGCATCCTGGCCAACCAGGATCTGACCATTGCCCATCGCTCCTGCCTCAACAATTGCACCGCCACTGGAAATCATCACACGATTATTATTCAGGGGTGCACCTGAATTGGTTCCGCCATTTGCAATGGGTAAAATTCCTGCACTCCCGGGCAAGCCATCCAATGTGGTCCAGGATGGAGGCCCGCCGGCAGTATTCATTAAAATAGATCCGGGAGTGCCGGAGGGAGCGAGCAAAGAAATGGCTCCAGTACCATTACCGTATAGAAGATTGTTGGAAGCAATGGAAGAAAGTCCTGTACCCCCGTATTGAACAGCAACAGGAGTTGCATTCCAGGTTCCGGCTGTTATCGTGCCCAGCGTATTAATAGAACCCTGACCAACATAGGTGTTTGCAATATCAATTTCCGGATTGGCAGGATCTGTATTATCGATCGTAATACGGTTGGTGGTTCCGAAAATATTATTAATCCCGTTGGAACCTGAGAATAAAACCCTCCAGTTACTCCCATCATAAATGTTTAGTTTGTTGGTAATCGTATTGTAAATGACAAGACCTGCAGTAGGATTACCAATGGCATCCCGCTGAGATATATCCATTCTGGGTACCAGAAATCCCCGCTCAATCGACCGAAGTTCCAGGATCGCGGATTCGTGTGGTGTAATCGTCGTCTCACTGATCCCCACGCCCTGGCCGGATGCCTGTTGCATACCGGCAAATATGGTCAGAAACATTATCGCACAAAAGACACGTGCCCTGGAGATACGTGTTAATCTTCTGCTTTGCCCCCTGGAGATCAGGGGCAATCCCGAAATTGATTTCTGTAGTGTATCCATGATATAACTTCTTAAAGTTTACTTATTCTTTACTTCACATTCATCAAATTACTGAAATCCCCAACCCTGGTACCTCATCCAAAAAGAAAAAATGATAATGGAAGCCA
This sequence comes from uncultured Bacteroidaceae bacterium, assembly GCA_964589155.1. Lineage (GTDB taxonomy): Bacteria > Bacteroidota > Bacteroidia > Bacteroidales > M55B112. Next base: position 2,578 of record CAZPTO010000315.1, read on the forward strand.
ATGTATCCGGTTGGAATACCAGCTGAACAATTTGGAATAATTGATCCGGAAATGACAGATGTTCTTTTCAGACCGTTTGTATTTTTTTTTGTACGGGTTCAATTTAGTTAGTTATGGTTATCTTGCATAAGCCCTCAGCAAATAACCTGTTCTCATCACCACCTATACGGCAAAATTCCCTCAATGGTTGCTTCTAATTTAGTAAAAAAAGAGCTGGAAATATTCCTAAATTGTTAACTAAAGACAGTTCGCAACACATCAAGTGATTTCAATTCACGCATGGAGTGGTGATGCAACCTGTAGAAACGCAACATCGAATCCAAAAACAGGTTCCGCTTTTCGTGATTGTTAAATACCTGTTGTTCTGATTGATAATCGGCCTGAAAACATTCCTTCCATTGCATTCCAAGCAAGTGTTCCTTTTGCGTATCCAAACGATCAGGTATAGGAGAAAAAGAACCCGATTCGACATTAAAGAACCTGCTTTCTTCCGAATAATTATTTCTTGGATAAAAACCGAGATACCTCGACAGTTTGAATAGAAAAACCAGGTGAAAAGAGGGTGATGCCTGATCGCCCGAAAACAGCCATCCTGAAGCGTGCTCCAGGAAACCGAATAACTCAGGGTTACGCTCTTCCTCGCCAATGGTCTTCATCAGTACTTCGCTGATGAAGATCGCCTGGGTCGATTTAATAATATCCTGATCGTGCACGACTGACATGCTGGAAAAGGAAGCGTCCCTGATCCACTGCATCTCCCTGTTGTCCCTGTAATAGACATCCAGGTCCAACAGGTACAGGGGCTGAAACATGGAAGAACGCTGATTTTTTCGCGATTTACGGACTCCTTTTAATAAAAAAGCACTGCGGCCCCATGCTTCTGTGAACGCATGGACGATCAGGCTGCTTTCACCGTACCGGTATGCATGTAATATGATCGCCCTTGATTTCTGCAGCATCACCTTGGAAAAGATTCTTAATCAGCCAAAGATAGCATCACAATTCAAAAAATTCTCATTCTTGCAACGAATCTACCACGGAACGAATAATCCGCGGAACGAATACACTTCGGTCCCTGTCAGGACTAGTGTATAAAAAGTATTTTGGTCACATGTGCTGCAGTAGCATCACTGTTGGCAAGGAAGAGCAGGTAGGTACCTGTAGCTACCCTGTTACCACTGAAATCAGTACCGTCCCAGATCGCCTGACCGCCAAATGAATTCAACTCGTTGACCAGGTTCCCGCGGATGTCTGTGATCTTCACAGTGGTTTCTGCCACCAGCCCGCTGATGGCAATCGGACCATTATACGTCTCACGCACCGGGTTAGGATAGACCCGCACATCAGCATAGTTTCTTGCTCCTTCTGTAGCTGTTCCCTTGAATGAAATAATTCCATTCTCCGTCCCAAAAAATACCTCACCTGTCTCACCCACTACGCAAATGTCCTGTATGCTATTGGAAAGGATCGGGCTGTTGCCTGTATTGAAATTATAGATTTGTTCAAGACCATTCTCTGAAACCAGAAACGCCCCGCCATCTGCAGTGCCGATCCATTTCCGGTTTGAACCATCCACCTCAATTGCAGTAACTTTCTCGGTCTGCAACAAGGGATCCCCGAAATCTGTACCATCATTTCTCGGAACAATGATCTCGCGGGCAAATATTTCTCCATCACTGAACAACCTGCCCGGACTGTATAATACCAAAATTCCCTGGTTGGTACCCAGCCAGATATTGCCATTCAAATCTTCCGCAAAGGAAAAAACCTCGTTGGTGATGATCCTCCCGTTCTCGTCTCGCACACTGACCAATTGATATTCGTCATCTTTTTCATCATCTATTGTCCCGTTGAAATTTATTGCGAACAATCCACCGCCCTTGTGTATGATGCCCCATAAATGACCCTCTTCCGTAATTAAAATATCTCCCAGCGCACTAAAATCACTTAATTTTCCTTCTGCCGTGAAACTTTTCCATGTACCATCGTTTTTCCTAACGGAAACAGGTTCCGACACCGCGGCGTTGGTCATCCATAAATTCTGATCAGCATCAAAGGTCAGCCCGCCAACGCGTATATAATTATCCCCTGGAAAAATACTCTGAAGCGTACTGTTGGTCTCATCATGGATTACCTGCGGCCTGCCTTCATAATATTCTATAACCCCATATCCCCACGACGCTGCATATACATGTTCAGGGTCAGCGGGGTCCACCACTACTGAGACCAGGTCCTGAAAATTATAGCGAATGTTCGAACGCCATCTTTCA
>CAZPTO010000316.1:0-4837 GCA_964589155.1 uncultured Bacteroidaceae bacterium
ACCCGGAGCTGCTTCCAGGGTAATTGGAAAATCGAATTTAATCTCAACATCAAATGTCTGGGTAGTGATCACACTTCCATTTGCAGGGGTTATCTGAGACGCAGTAATTTCGAAATCTCCCAGGTTCCAAACCAGTTCATAATCAGATTCGGCAAGTAAATTACCATACTTATCCTCAATGATACCTTCAGATAAGAATAATGAAATTTCATCACCATTATCCGCATGCGATGGTTGTTCAATAAGCAGGGTTTGTTCACCATCCAGCGCAATATGCTTAAACGCAGAAGATTCGATGGTTTGTATACCTAACCAGTTTTTATACTGAAACTTAACATCATCTTCCACTATTTCATCGCTGAGAAAAATATCAAATGGAAATTCTAACGCCACATCAAAGTCATGTTGCGCCAGGATACTGTCCGTTTCGGGTGTAAGCATTGCATCACTGATTGAAAAATTCTCATGCTGAAAACGATAGTAGTTTCCTGCAAGTGATCCGTCAATAACACCACTGACGCGCTCATCAACCTTATTATCCGAAAGGTCTGTAACAGCACCCTCCTCCCAGGAAACAAATAAATAGTCACCTGCATGGGGCACATAGGGTTGCCTGAGGATAATGTTATTTCCATCTGCACTAATACTATCAATTGGTACATCAACTGTTTCGTCGTCATAATAATAGTGCATTTCGAAACTTCCTGATCCAACTTTTACCGGTTCATCAAAACTCAGCGTGATCACGTCCTGAACTGCAACCACGGGCTCATTGGAAATACTTGGAACAGAGGATACAAAAGTAGGCCCGACGCCATCATCTGTTTTAACCAGGAATGTCTCAATATCAGATTCAACGCCATCTTTATTTGATGCTGCAACAAACGCCCTGTAGTATGAATTTGGCGTTAAGTCACCGATAATGGTATCTATTTCTCCCGATTCATCCAGGTAAGCGTTTCCAACTTCAATATTTCCAGCTTCACCTTCATAAGATAATGCCAAAATATTTATTGCTGTAACCGTCGCCGAAGTATCTTCGAAGATAGCATATCCGATATATCCCGCCTTGTCTGAAGACATTGTAAGTGTGAACGCAGAATCAGTTACACTGCTCACAGCGATGCCTGCATTTGGCTTCACATCTACTTCAATAGATTCATAGTCTTCCAGCGGATTACATCCGAAAAAGATCAGACTAATAGCAAGAGAGACTAAAAAAATTGATTTTATTTTTTTCATAATCATCTATTTATTAATTATTTTTTTGTTAGGGTCGCTGTTGGACTATTCGCATTTGCATCAGAGTTCCAGGCCCATTGTAATCCCAGTCCTTCATTATTACCTGATGTGATCAGGAAGGTAAACTGTTGAGTAAATGTAATCGTGACTCCGTCAGAAGCATCGATGGTTCCTGTAAGTTGATTAACTTCTTCACCTTCACCATTATCATCTTCCCATGCAGTCAATACAACAGGTCCGTAACCCCATGATTCCCATTCCTGTCCTGCAGCAATGGTCATTGTTGAATAATCCTCACTTACAGAAGCGATCAGATAATAGGGATCATCAGCCGGAGGACCATATGGAGGTCCGCACATTCCATATATTTTCACTCTGCCGGTTTCACCTTCAATAGAAGATATGCTGAGAGAGTATTCAGTACTACCGTTTGCTGTTTCAACAACGCTCACATCGTAATCACCAAACATCCAACCAAGTGGATGATCATCATCTACAATTGTGATGGTAATCTCATCTTCAGATGATAAATCATAATCCAGGCTGTTGTTGACAATTTTCAATTTAAACGACTTATTGCCGTTTGGGTCATAGGTGTCATTGTCAATAGCTTTGATTGTTATGGGATAATATCCCCATCCTTTTGATAGCGTTACTGATTTTTCAGAAATTGTTTCAAAGTCGACTCCTTCGACGGCAGGATTCGCTATTCCAGTTGTATCTACTTCAAAATCAACTGAAATAGAAGGGGCATCGGTGAGTGCAGTTACCATGATCTGCACTACAATTGAATCTCTGCCTGCGGCGGAGTTGTCTATTTCCAGTACAGAGGCTTTTTCACCATAAAAGCCAACGGCAGACATGCTTTCATCAAAAAGAAGATCTTCCTGTTCACATGCAGTGAACAGCATAAGACCAACTGCTATAGGTGCAATATATTTTATCATTTTCATAAAAGTAATTTTTTCAGTTTTAAGGATTTTGAACCATATTCTCATTGGCATTTATTTCAGATTGAGGTATGGGTAGTGCCCATTGACTGTCCGGGAAGGGAATATCTTCATTATCACTTCCAACATAATCTGTTCTTTCGAGGCCTAGCTGCCTGCGTGCAAGATCATATACAATATGCCCTTCAAAACATAGCTCTCTGCGACGTTCATCGTCAATATCGGAAAGCAACAATGCGCTGGTCCTTGCAGGCAAACCACGATTCGTTCTGATTGCATTAAAATCATCCAACGCCGTTACGCCGCTGACTGTTGCGCCCTGGAGAATAGCTTCTGCCCTGATCAGGTGCATTTCGGACAGGCGCAACACAGGTATATTTGTCGCTGCACCATTCAGTGCTTTACTCGGATATTTTCCTGTCCATTCAACACCAACGAGTGACGGATCATCAACTGAAAAGAAAAGATCCCTCCTGACATCTCCCTCTTCATAAAGGCTCAGCAGATCATTTGATGTTGCCGCATCGCCATGATATTCGGGATTTGTCATATATGGAATCCCATTCTGGCCCGGATCACCGGAATTCCCGGTAGCGCCGTATATACTGAATATCACCTCAGGGCCTTCGGTTTCGCGCCCCCAGGCTCCATTTTCATTTTCTGAAACTGCAACATACTCAGCTGCAGTCCACATTCTGTACGCATCATTATCAATAACTTTTGTCGCATAAATGGCTGCACTGTCCCATTTTTCCATGTATAAGTAAGCACGGGCCAACAGCGCCTGGGCTGCCTCTCTGGAGGCAAACCCCTTCACATCTGCCCCGTTTGTCCGTTTGTAATTACCAAACAAACGCTCGGCATTTAGTAAATCAGAGACAACTTGGGTGTATACTTCTTCAACCGTATTTCTTGCTGGCTCAGCAATTTGTGTTTCAAGTACTACCGGTACACCTAAACTGCTTTTATCATAAGAATAAGGTTGCGCATATAATCTGACAAGGTCAAAATGTGACAAAGCCCTGATAAACAAACATTCGGCTTTATAATGCTGCAGCGTTTGCAACTCTTCTGCTGTCCCCTCATAATCCGGGATAGCATTGATCACATTGTTTGCTCTTGAGATACCTGTATAAGCAGTAGCCCATAAATTCTGGGTGTTTTCTGGTGTGAAATTCCACACATAAGAATCAAACTGCCATCCGGCATGATTGGGACGGAGTTTCCCGTTTCCTCCCCTCATCTCTGAAGATAAAACGAAGTCACCACCATAATAAGGTGTATTATAAAACGGGGTATAGGCACCAACGGTTGCATTATTCAATCCATCCATGGTGCTCAATGTGAGTTCTGATGTTTGTTGTAGAACTGGCTCTCTTATAAGAAAGTCTTCACACGAAGTAAAAAGTATGATGATACTTGTTACTAGAAAATATTTTATTATGTGTGCTTTCATGTTTTTCAATTTTTTAAATTTTAGATATACTAAAATGTTACTTCAATACCTGCCACAACTCTTCTTGGTGTTGGATAAATGCCATAAGCATGTCCATCGGTACCTCGCTCCGGGTCAAATGTGTTCAAGCTGTGAAATGTGTATAAATTATATCCGCTCAGGTAGATGCGGAAATTGTCTATTGCTCCCGTCCTTATAAGCAGTGTTTTCGGCAGGTTATATGCAATTGTAACTTCTTTTATCCGTGTATACGAACCATCCTCTAACCATCGCGTACTTGTAAATGCATTTGATTCAGAGGCATTGCCAAAAACAGGCTTCGGTGTCTCTGTGATGTCTCCGGGGTTTTGCCAATAATCCAATGATGTATTCGCGTGATTTGCTATCCCGTTATAACCATCTGAACGCAAGTAACGTCCCTCATTCATCACATCAATTTGAAGATCAGCTTTGTAATCGAAGCTGGCATTTAAAGAAAATCCTTTCCAGGTTGCTTCCAGGAAACCACCACCATAATAGGTTGGCTCAGGACTTCCGCCATAAATCTGTCGTGATTTGCTGTAATTATTGGTGAGCCTGCCATCTTCATCACGCCATAGAGCCTCGCCATTCACAGGATTTACACCTGCATAATCATGCAGTTTGAAGGTATAAAGTGAGCTTCCGACTTTATAAACACGATAGCTTCCGATTTCCTCTTCACCTGCCAGATCCAGAATTTCAGATTTATTATGTGAAAAGTTCACACCAAGTGTGATGTTGAGATCATTACTGCGGACAGCATCACCGGAGAGACTTAATTCCTGTCCTGTATTCTTCAGGCTACCCACATTTCGCGTAATACTGGCAAAACCGGTTGTTCTTGATAACTGATCATTAAGCAACATATCTTCAGTTGTACGATCATAATAATCAAAGACAACATTTAAACGGCCCCACAATACTAAATCCAGACCAATATCGTAGGTTTTATTGAGCTCCCAGGTAAGAAAGGGATTGCTTAACTGATCAGGAGCAAGTCCTGACGCAGCATTATATTCCCGGGTACCATACACTCCATATTGCAGGTAATTGCCAATATTGTTATTACCGTTAACACCATAGCTTAATCTGAGTTTTGCTAAATCCAACGCGGAAATATTGTCAGAAATAAAACTTTCATTGTGCATATTCCAGGAGGCACCTACTG
>CAZPTO010000317.1:0-4833 GCA_964589155.1 uncultured Bacteroidaceae bacterium
CAGGTGCTGTGTTTTCGATTTTTTATCCTGGGCCTCCCGCACCATGTTGATTACCTTGCTCAGATATGCTTCGTCACCAACTTGTTGCACCTGTACTTTTAACGAACCGTTTCCGTTGATCGTCCCACCAATCACTTTTTCATCCTCGCTTTTCCTTACAGGTTTTGATTCACCGGTTACCATGGATTCATTCACAGAGCTTTCCCCTTCTGTAATGACTCCATCTACCGGGATTTTTTCACCGGGGCGCACCGATACCATATCATCTTTTTTTAGTTCATCAACTTTCACGTCCCTGGTATCTCCATCTTCTACCAGGTGCGCTTCAGCAGGCATCATCTCCACAAGCTTTTGCAGTGAGCGGGAAGCTCCCATTACGGATTTCATCTCAATCCAGTGTCCCAGGAGCATGATATCGATTAAGGTTGCCAGCTCCCAGAAAAACTTTTTTCCCTCCAATCCGAATGTAGTAGCCGAGCTGTAGCCGAAAGCAACCGTGATGGCCACTGCAATAAGGGTCATCATTCCGGGCTGCTTCTTTTTCAGTTCATCCACCAGTCCTGTGAGGAATGGCCATCCCCCGTAGAAATAGACGAATGCCGACAATGCAAAAAGCACATAACCGGAAAAACTGAAGGTGAGATCATACCCCAGTAGATTCTGGATCATGGGAGAAAGGACAAGGATGGGGACTGTTGCTGCCAGTGAAACCCAAAACCGCTTGCGAAAATCTTTAATCATCATGGCATGGTGACCGGTGTGATCATGCGAACCGGAATGATCCTGACCGTCGGAATGATCATGCGAACCGGAGTGATCCTGACCGTCGGAATGATCATGCGAACCGGAGTGATCCTGTTGGTTCCCATGGTTTCCATGGTTTTCTTGGTTATCGTGATCGTGGTTCTTTTCGTCGTGCTTCTTTTTTTCGTGCTTGTTATTGTCATGATTTTTCATCACCCGGTTTTTTTAATGCTCTTTTGATGTACATCGAATTTACGGGGAATACCGTGCCAAAAATCATAAATTTGAGAAACGGTCATCATGGAAGTACTGTAGCAATTGACATACAGTCCATGTGCAACTTTATAGAAGTTGCCGGATCAACCTGTCATAAACATATTTCTAGTACAGTTTGTGTGGAAAAAATACGCGGTTTTGTGTTTATGTGTGGTGCGCAGCGTTGCTGACCAATATCAAAACACGGTTACTTTCCGATGCAGAAATTTTTGAAAATATTACCGAGGATTTCATCGGTGGTGACTTCGCCGGTGATTTCGCCGAGGTAATGGAGGGTTTCGCGGATGTCCTGGGCCAGGAGGTCCTGGGGCAGGGTATCCGAGAGTCCGTCCAGAACCCGTTCCAGGCTGCCTGAAGCGGCATTTAAGGCATTAAAGTGACGGATGTTGGTGATCACCACATCCTGGTGCCTGATGCTGCCTATACTCACCGCGCTGATCAGTGTTTCGCGCAACTGGTCGATATTCTGGTGGTGTTTGGCCGAGATCCGGCAGGCATGCTCGTTCTCTTGCAGCTGTGCATCGTCGAATACCTGCGGATCACCGATATCGGATTTGTTGATGACCAGAATCAGCTGTTTTCCCTTTCCTTTTAGCTGCTGCCTTATGGCTTCCAGCGATTCAATGATCAGCGCACTGCCATCTGATGCTTCCACCAGCAGCATCACCACGCTGGCCTGGTCGATCTTCTGGTAGGTGCGCCGAATTCCCAGGCTTTCGATGGGTTCGGCTGTTTCACGGATTCCTGCCGTATCAATGAAACGGTAGGTGATGCCGTCGATAACGACCGTATCTTCCACCGTGTCCCGCGTTGTGCCTTCGATCTCGGAGACAATGGCGCGTTCCTCGTTCAGCAGGGCATTCAGCAGGGTGGATTTGCCCACATTCGGACGTCCAACGATGGCTACGGGAACACCTGTTTTCAATACATTTCCCAGTTGGAAGGAGTCTTTCAGACTGTCCACCAGGTTTTTCACTTCGGTCACCAGTCGTGTCAGTTCCCCGCGGTCTGCAAACTCAACATCCTCTTCGCTGAAATCCAGTTCCAGCTCGATCAGGCTGATGAAGTGCAACAGCCGGTCGCGCAACTCCTTGATCTTTTTCGAGAAACCACCGCGGATCTGCTGCATGGCCACATCGTGCGAGGCGCGGGATTCAGAAGCGATGAGGTCTGCCACAGCCTCGGCCTGGGAGAGGTCCATTTTTCCATGCAGGAAGGCGCGCTGGGTGAATTCCCCCGGACGTGCAGGTACCGCGCCATGTTCAGTGAGCAATTGCATGATCCGCTGCTGGATGTAGGTGGAGCCGTGACAGGAGATCTCGATGACATCCTCCCCGGTATACGAATGCGGGGCACGGAACAGGCTCACCAGTACCTCATCCACGATCTCGTCTCCCTCCACGATGGACCCGTAATGGATGGTGTTGGGTGGGAGGGAAGACAGCGCTTTCCCTGCTGTGGCGGGACTGAAGACTGACTGTACGATGCCAAAGGTATCCGGACCACTTACCCTGATAACCGCGATGGCCCCCTGTCCGGAGGTGGCAATGGCACATATGGTGGTTTCGGAGATCATGCTGCAAAGGTAGGTAAAGCAGGTAATATATTAAAGAACGGATTTTCAGTTGGAACAGGCAGGTATTCGCAGCGTGAATGAAAACCAGTACCCTGACAAAGATCTGGCTGCCGCACCAGATGTGGAGATAATTTTTGTATTTTGGGTGCGGGTAACCAAACCTTACAGACTATGAAACGACGAAATTTTATCAGGAACAGCAGTATCGCTGCTGTGGCAGGCGCGGGCCTCGCGACCGGCGGATGCGCTGCCAAAAATGACCAGACACTCGGGGCAACACAGATCCAGCATGGTGTGATCTTCTCACTCAAACATGAACCTGGCAGTGATGCAGCGAAACAATTTCTTGAGGATGGGAGACGCATCCTGACCGGCATCCCGGTGGTGCAGCATTTCCAGGTGTTCAACCAGGTGAGTGACAAGAATGATTACCAGTATGGTTTTACCATGGTGTTCGATTCCATGGGAGATTACCAGCTGTATAATGATCATCCTGACCATGTAGCATTTGTTGAAGAACGATGGATGAAGGAGGTAGCGCAGTTCCTGGAGATCGATTTTGAACTGTATCGGTCGTGAACCTAAGTATACATCAGAAAGTCAATATGTTATTCCACTTTCTTGTTTTTCCTGAGGTAATTCATTTCTATCTCGAACCTGACGGTAGCAGCATCCAGCTCAAATGACACTTCGTTGAATCCTGGCTGTTTAAGCGTGAGAAACGAGGGATTGGTGGACATGCCCCAGCCTTCCCTGGGCAACCCAAGCGTATAATTCATGGCCTCGTTCATATCTTCATCATCATGCACGGCGCAAGCGTATGTGGTTCTGGGCAGACTGTCGATTACCACAGTGAGCCGGCCGTTTTTCATATCTTCCTTGGTCCAGCTGTATTCATACCTGGGTTGATCGATCCACTGGTCCGGATCATCATACAGCCCCAGCGCAATCTGCCCCACATCGCTCCGTATGCCGGAGAAAGTAATAATCAGCTTTCCAGTGGTAAAATAAGGGGATTGGGCGAAAGCGCCGGCGGACAGCAGTCCTGTGAGTATTATGATCATTAAGCATTTAACGCTCAAGGTAACTGATTGTAAAATATTCATCTTTTGTGTCTGTGGTTTGCACCTGGTCCATTTTCATCGTGGAGCTCCTGCCGTCCTCGTGGTTCAAAGCCACCATTTCCGTGACCATGTATTTTTCCCCGGCAGATTCCATGGCCATAAATTTAATGGTTTCTATGGTTTTTATCAATGTTTCACTGAAATCATAATAAGCCGACTTCCTTACCACATGGTCTTCCTTGCCGATCCAACGGATGGCTTTGCTGTAGCCGTACATATCTTCCAGTGTTATGTCGGCCGGGACCGCAGCAATTTTCCAGCATTCCGTGCCGTCCACATCCTCCGTGCCCAGTAACGCATATGTGAAATCCTGTATGGCCGGAGCGGTCATGTCGGCATTGCTGAATTCAGACCCCATGAAGGAATTGCTCTTTTCAGTACTTACAATCCTCCTGGTTTTACGCAGGGCAGGGAGGTAAATCCACATATCATCGGCCTGCTCCTCGTGGTCAAATATCAGGATCCCTGTACCCTCCACTTCGGCCGGGGCCACAAATTTGATAATCCGCTTTTCTGTCTGGTCAGGATAGATTTTGGATGCCATACTGCTCTTCCGGATCCGCTCGTTCCCCCGGCTGTCGGTGATCGTAAGTGTTGAAAGTGCCTCGAATGACTTCACCTTCATTGCTTTCTGGCTTGCGTTTACAATAGACAGCGGATCCTGGGCTTGAGACATACAGGTGCAAAACAGTACGCAGAGGATAATGATTGTATATTTCATATTATTATATATTTGATAATTTATTATTTATAATATAATTTAATTAAGTTATAATGAGTTTATATAAATTTGAGTGAAGGTGACTTACGAAAGTGCCTCCGGTGCTAAAAAATAATAATCTTATGTTATTTTCTGCACAATAATGTACCTGGCTGCTGACTTGCACAACCTGCCTTTTCGACTACCTAAATAATGCATTTCATTTATATTGCTTTTAATAACTTTTTTTCTTCCTGACTTTCTTCCTGCAGTTCCCGGGGTTCAAGAAATTTGAATCTAAATGAAAGCACCAGTGCAGGTAAAACCACTAAAGCACCTATAAGACAACTGAATATGCTTACAACAATCAGGATTCCAAAAAACCTGATCGGGGTAAAAGAGGAGATGATCAG
>CAZPTO010000318.1:0-2116 GCA_964589155.1 uncultured Bacteroidaceae bacterium
TGTCTCCCCCGGTGTATTCTGACTTGTAAATGGAAGCTGTGGCCATATAATAGAATCCGTTTTTCAGGAACCGCTCCAGGGTAAGGTCGAGTCCCAGGTTGCGCCCCGTTCCGTCATTTACCAGCGCCCTGTTAAAGGTCCAGTCCTTCATGAAATTCAGCATGGAATAGGGGGAGTTTTCCTCAACCGGAACATCGTAGAGCAGCTGGTAATAAGGTTCTGCCCTGAAGTGCAGGTTCGGGTTGACCGTGATATGGTAGCCCAGTACAAAATGGTGTGCCCGCATCCGGAGAAGATTCCGGTTGGGTGAGGTAAGGGAACCTGTTTCAGGGTCGGGGCGTGAAACAAAATAGACGAACAGCGGCTCTGTCTGGCTGTGGTTGCCGTAACCAAGCGTGATCTCATGTGCCGGAGCCACCCTGAAGCTCGTGGACAGCCGTGGTTCAAGCAGTAGCTGGTCATTCATTTCGAACCATGAAGCGTGCATGCCGCCGGCAAGGGTCACAAAGGGCAGGGGTGTGTATTTTCCCTGGAGGAATCCATTGATAAGCCAGCTCGCACCTGTTCCTTCCATGATCTGGTCCATTTGGCCTGTTGCATAATTCCTGGCATCCCCGTCAAGCTGGTAAAACTCCCGGTTGACATTCCCCCCGGCTTCCAGGGTCAGTCCCCGGTTTACAGCATGGGTGAGCGTGGAAGAGAATGTGGCCCTTCCCTCTGTCATATCGATCCCGTACAATGGAAACAATTGCGAAGGTGATTCCGCGTCAAGACGTGATTCCTTATGATAGTAATGCTGACCTGCGCTCAGGGCCAGGGTTGAACGTATAATGGTGTTGTCCGAAAGGCTCCTTGAGTGCGAGATTCCTCCTGCGCCCATGTTGTAGTGGAATTTCATACGCACCCGGCTTTCGGGATAGATCCAATCCTGCGGATCATCGGTTCCTTTCATGGAAGTGTGACTGAGTCCGCCAATCCCCCAAATGGAAAATGTTCCGGCCTTCCCGGAAGGCATGTTCAGTTTAAACGAAAGGTCCTGGTAGAAGGGTACCTCGTCGCTGTGCTTCAGTTCGGGCAGCAGTGGGAAGATCAGTGCCATCGTGGAATACCTGTAATTGACCAGGTACGAACCTGCTCCCTTATAGCTGAAGGGCCCTTCTGCAGCGGCCTCGATTCCCTGCACCCCGACTTGCAGGGCGTACTCCCGGTTCCGGTTGTTCCCGTTCCTGAGTTTCATATCGAAAACACCGGCAGCTGCATCCCCGAATTCAGCAGGGAAAGCGCCGGTATAGAAATCGGAATTGGCAAGGAGGCTGCTGCTGAAAATAGTCAGCCCGCCTCCACCGGCAACATTGGATCCGGCAAAATGACTCGGAACAGGAATATCCACTCCTTCCAGCCGCCAGGAGAGGTTTTTTGGGGCGTTCCCACGGACCACGATGGCATTCACATTAGCGCCTGCTGTGGTTACCCCGGCAAAATTTCCTGCCATCCGCCCGGGATCATTCATCGCTCCGGCATAACGACTGGCCTCTTCTACGGAGAAGGTGCGCGCACTCACCAGCGCCATGCTGTTCACCGGGCGGTCTTTGCGAGTAGTGGGTTTGACAGTGATCTCCTTCAGCTCGGAAATGCGGGTCGCCATCTCAATCTCCAGGTAAATCTCCTTTCCCGATCCGACCAGGAGTTCGGAGATGACTACCGGCTCATAACCGATGTACAGGACCTGAAGATTATAGCGGCCCACCGGGACGCCGGAAAGAACAAACCGGCCCTCTTCATCAGTGATGGTTCCACGTGAAGTGCCTTCCAGGACGATGTTCGCCCCGTACAGCTTTTCACGGGTGGCGGCATCACTCACAGTTCCACGTATATCCTGAACAGGTTTTTGCGCCCCGCAGAAGGGGCGTGCCAGCAAGAGCAGAGCAATAAGGATCCAAATATTGGGTTTCATAATGTGCAAGTTGAGAAATTGATTCGGCTATACTTAATCAAACGGCTTGCCATATTTTATAACCTGAAGAAGGTCAGGTTTTTAAGAGTTTATCCACTTGTCATGTCGCTGGTATTTTCATCCAAAAAATGAACAGCATGTGTCCGGAAACGGACAGTGTTT
>CAZPTO010000318.1:2216-4820 GCA_964589155.1 uncultured Bacteroidaceae bacterium
ATAGCAATCATTTCAGACATACACGAGGACACCCTGGCCCTGCGGAAGATCCTGAAAAAGATCGAGCGTGCGGGCTACGACCGGCTCGTCTGCCTGGGCGATATTTCCGGATTCAGTGTTCCTTTTTACAAATACCTGGCGTCGCGCAGTGCACACGATTGCCTGTCGTTACTGCGGGAAAAGGACGCAATCATCGTGCCGGGGAACCACGACTACCATGCCGCCCGGAAGGTTCCACAGCACTCCCCGGCATTCAGTTTTCCATCCGACTGGTACGAAATGGAATATAAGCAGCGAAGGATCCTGGCACAAAACGAAATCTGGCTCCATGAGGAAAACGACCTGGATCCGCTCTATACGAGCGAGGACATCCAATACCTCCGCACCCTTCCCGAGTACCACGTGATGAAGGATGCCGGGGAGCGTGACATCCTTTTCAGTCATTACATATGGCCCAACCTTTCGGGGTTTGTGAAGGGATTCTATGCTTCCCCGCAGGAATACGAAAAACATTTCGAATTCATGTCATCATTGGGTTGCTCCATCAGCTTCACAGGTCATTCCCATGTGCGCGGTTATACAATAGCGTTCCCCCGTTACTTCGCAGACTACAGGTATGGGCGCCGCCGCCTTGAAACGTTCCCGGTAAGTGTGGGAATTCCTCCCGCAACGCGTCATAAAAACCGCAGCGGATTTTGTATATTTGATACAGAGAGTCCGCTCCTCCGTGTAGCACGGTGTTCAACTTAATGCTGAGAATCATGCCTGAGAACAATCTGAACAGGTTTTTTGTCTCGATCGTATTCCCGTCAATTCTGGCGGTACTCTTTTTCATCGTGCTGATCTTCGTGGTGATCATACCGGCATTTGAGCGGAACATCATGGAAGGGAAGAAAGAGATGATCTCCGAGCTCACCAATACTGCCTGGAGCCTGCTGGAAGAGTACCACCAGGAGGAGGCGCACGGTCGCATGCCGGTCGACAGTGCAAAGATGCTGGCTGCGGAGCGGATTGGTAAGATACGTTACGGGGAAGAATACAAAGATTATTTCTGGATCATCGATGAGCGACCGGTGATGATCCTGCACCCTTACAGGCCGGAGCTGAACGGAACCGACCTGACAGATTACCAGGATCCCGACGGGAAACGGCTCTTTGTGGAGGCAGCAAAGACGGTAGCAGCTGAGGGGGAGGGGTATATCGACTATATGTGGCAGTGGAAGGATGACTCCACGCGCATCGTGCCGAAGCTCTCTTATGTGAAGGGATTCGGGCCCTGGGGATGGATCGTCGGTACGGGGATCTACCTTGAGGATGTGCGGGCGGAGATCAGGGCACTTACGAACAGGTTACTGCGGATCACGCTGGTATTTGCTTTGCTGATTGGTGCGATCCTTGCCTTTATCATACGGCAGAGTCTCATTATTGAGCGTCAGCGAAGCAGTGCGGAAAAGAAATTGCGGCTTTCGCGACACAAATATAAAACGCTGGTCGATGCCTCCACGGAGGGAACATTAATGATCCTGGGGGAAAAGATCATCTTCTCTAATGTTAAATTCAGCAAGCTGAGCGGGTACGATCCTTCCCGGGTACAGCATATGCGGTTCGAGGAGCTGTTTCAGCTGTCGTGGAAGAACCTGGTTGAACGCTTTAAAGATAGCAGCCATTCAGTGTCATATGAGACCTTTCTGAACTGCCGTGACGGCATCGATAAGGAAGTAGTGTTATCGGTTTCGCAGGTTTCCTATGCTGAGGAGCGCGGGTATATTATTGTTGTAAAGGAGTTGAGTACACAGCGGCAACTCGAGAAGGATACGGAGCGGCTTACGGAGGAACTGCAGACTTCCCTGATACTGATGAACCAGCCGATCGGGCCGTTGGTAAATGAACTGGTGAGATGCCGCGCCTCTGCAACCATAAGTGATGCAGCAAAACTGATGACCCGGAAGAAACGGGACATTATTTTTTTAACGCAGGATGAATCGGTCATCGGGGTAGTGAACAGCAATGACCTGAAAAGAAGGGTGGTGGCAGCCGGTGTTGATCCTTCCAGGCCGGTAATGGAGGTAATGACATCGCCCGTGGAGACCATCTCCGGCAGCGTGCTGCTTTATGAGGCACTGCTGGAATTGAAAAACAGGGGGGTCTCCCACCTGGCAACAATTGATGGGAAAGGAAATATCAGCGGAGTGATCGGTCATGAGCGCATCATGGAGATGCACCAGAACGCCATCAGCTTCCTGATCAGGGAGATTGAGACAGCAGTGGATGTGAACCAGCTGGCGCAGATCTATAAACGGGTTCCGGTATTGGTGAAGGCACTGCTGGAAAGTGGTGACAGGACCGAAAATATTAACCGGATCATTACTTCGGTAGGTGATGCCATGCACCGGAGGGTTGTTGCATTTGCAATTGAGGAACTGGGACTGGCTCCCTGCAGGTTTGCATTTATGGTGATGGGCAGCGAGGGACGCGGGGAGCAGACACTGGCGACTGACCAGGACAATGCCATTGTTTATGAGGACATTGGAGCATCTGAAAAGGAGGCAACCGGGGATGAGACCGCTGCCAATGCGACCGCTGCCAATGCGACCGCTGCTAATG
>CAZPTO010000319.1:0-4819 GCA_964589155.1 uncultured Bacteroidaceae bacterium
ACTGCAGGCATCCTGATGGTAGTTGGCGTTGCCGTTTGCGTTGCAGGAATTGCTATTATTGGGTATGCAGGCGCCTTGAAGAACAAGGGATTATCTGAAGCTGAGAGAAAGGCGGCCATTAAGGAGTTTGCATTGAAAAAAGGTTTGTTCATTGCATTCCTTGCAGGAATAATGAGTGCAGCGTTCAGTTATGGGTTCGAAGTAGGAAAACCGATCGATGCTGTTGCCCTTGAATTTGGCACCAATTCTTTATTCCAAAGCAATCCCACCCTGATTTTCATCCTTACAGGTGGTTTTGCCACGAATTTTGTTTATTGTGTATTTCTGAATATTAAAAACAAGACCTATAAAGATTATACCTCTGTATCCAGGGCGGTCTTCCTGAACAATATTGCATTCACTTTCCTGGCAGGTTTTCTCTGGTTTCTTCAGTTTCACTTCTACGGCATGGGAAAAAGCATGATGCCCGAGGGAATTGCTGTATTCAGCTGGAGCATCCTGATGGCACTGAATATCGCTTTCAGCAACATCTGGGGCATTGCCCTGAACGAGTGGAAAGGAGCCAGCAGAAAAACAATGGTGGTATTGGTAATTGGGATCGTGGTCCTGATCCTCTCCACATTCGTGGTAAATCTTGGGTAGTAAATAAACAAAAGAACAAATGGTATGACACAACGACTGGCATTTAAAATGTACCTGAAAAAAGGTATGAAAGACGAGTATAAAAAGCGGCATGACGCCATCTGGCCCGAACTCAAGGAACTGCTTAAGGATGCAGGAATCAGCGAATATTCCATCTTCCTGGATGAGGAGACCCATACCTTGTTCGCATTTCAAAAGGTATATGGTGACAGTGGCTCCCAGGATCTCGGGAAAACCGATATCGTTCAGAAGTGGTGGGATTATATGGCGGATATCATGGAGGTGAATCCTGATAATTCACCTGTTTCAATTGAATTGGAAGAAGTATTTTACCTAAAATAATTAAATGATATGGCAAAGCAAGAATTAATTGAGAAGGCATATGCACTTGCCAGAGAGCAATATGCTGAACTGGGTGTCGATACCGATGCCGCGATACAAAAGATGAATGATGTGGTCATCAGCCTGCACTGCTGGCAAACCGATGATGTGGGAGGATTCGAAACCCCCGATGCTGCACTTTCCGGAGGAGGGATACAGGCCACCGGTAATTACCCCGGAAAAGCAACCAGTATTGCTGAGATGCGCAAGGACCTGGAAAAGGTGCTGGCCCTGTTGCCTGGTAAACACCGGCTGAATCTTCATGCGATCTATGGCGATTTCCAGGGCGAAAAAGTGGACCGGGATGAGATTGAAGTGAAGCACTTCCAGAGCTGGATCGATTGGTGCAAGGAGCAGGGGATCGGCATGGACTTTAATGCCACCTGTTTTTCTCACCCTATGGCCGACAGCGGGCTGACACTCTCGTCGAAGGATGAGAAAGTGCGCACTTTCTGGGTGGAACATGTGAAAAGATGCCGGGCCATCTCCGCTGAGATCGGGAAGCAACTTGGAACGCCCTGTGTTCACAATACCTGGATTCCGGATGGCACGAAGGATGTCCCTGTTGATCGCAACGGTTTGCGCGCCAACCTTAAGAAATCCCTGGATGAGGCCATGGCAATCGACTATCCGAAGGAGCATATGAAGGATGCCATCGAAAGCAAGCTCTTCGGAATTGGTGCAGAAGCCATGACCGTGGGATCTCACGACTTCTATCTTGGATATGCCATCAGCAGGAATAAGCTGATCTGTCTTGACAACGGACATTTCCATCCGACAGAGCAGGTGGGGGACAAAGTCTCTGCATGCCTTCAGTTCGTAGATGAGTTACTTCTGCATGTAACCAGGCCCATTCGTTGGGATTCAGACCATGTAGTCACATTGAACGAGGATGTCCAACTGATCGCGTCAGAAGTGATCAGGGGTAATTACCTGGACCGTGTGAACATCGGGCTGGATTTCTTTGATGCTTCCATCAACCGGATCGGTGCCTATGTAGTGGGTACCCGGGCTGCAAAAAAGGCCTTTATGTACGCACTCCTTGAGCCGACTTCGAAACTGTTGGCGTACGAGGAGTCGCAACAAAATTTCGAAAGACTGGCACTCATGGAGGAACTGAAGACCAAGCCCTTCGGTGCAGTATGGGATTATTATTGCATGAAGGAAGAAGTACCGGTCGGAGAAGACATAATTTCGGATATTCAACAATATGAAAACGCAGAACTTAAGAACAGGTAGGATCTGTACATAATGGTTATTAATAGTCGGTGATAAGCATTAGTATTTGGTAGTATTTAGTTGTGTTTAGTTTTAGTTAATAGTAGTTAGTTGGTTGAGCGGTGGTAATGGTGATAATTATTATCACCGCTTTTTTCAGTTGGTATGATGCAACTGGTCCCCCGAGGATAGAAACAGGGTTTTTAAAACTGACAAATTCATGAGAGTTGTTATAAATATGCAGGAATGAGACAGGAAATTCATCAATTGGTTGAGGTCTCAAGGAGGTATGGCAGCGATCCGGATTATGTTATTGCCGGAGGCGGAAACACTTCCTTCAAGGACACCGGGCGGATATGGGTGAAGGCAAGCGGAAGTTCTATGGCGGATATTGATGAGAACGGGTTTGTCTGCCTGGACCGGGAGAAACTTAAGATCCTTTCAGAGAAGGCCTACAGCTCCGACAACACCGAAAGAGAGGCCCAGGTAAAACAGGACCTGGCAAATGCCATAGAGTATCCGCAGGATAAGCGGCCTTCCGTGGAGACTTCCATGCACGAGATCATCAACCATCCGTTTGTTGTGCACACCCACCCGGCGATGGTTTGCGGACTCCTGTGTGCACAGGAATCAAAGGAGATGGTGAACAGGCTTTTCGCTGAGGATTGCCTGTATATCGAATACACCGACCCAGGTTATGTTCTTTTCAAAGCAGTGGACAATGCCCTGCAGGATTACAGGGAAGTAAAAGGGACCGATCCTCACATCATTTTTTTGGAGAATCACGGCGTTTTTGTCGCCGCAGACAGGGTTGAAAAAATTGATGAGATCTACCGAGATATTGCAGAAACGATCTCTGCAAACATTTCTGTGATCCCCGACAACTCCAACGAGAGACAGGTACCATTACTGGACACGGTTTCGAAATTGCTCAAAGGCCATTCTAAAACAAGCGGCTGCGTTTCATTGCAACTGGCCAACAATCTCACCGACCGATTCGTTTCAGGCAGGTCTGCATTTGACGCTGTGAGCATTCCTTTCACCCCCGACAACATCGTCTATTGCAAATCAAAATATCTTTTTGTGCAGGAAGTCGAATCTGTCATTCCGCAGATACAGCAATTCAGGGAGAAGAACGGATTCCTGCCAAAGGTCATTGCAGTTGAAGGAGCCGGGATCATTGCCCTGGAGGAGAATGAGCAATCCGCCCGGATCGTGCTCGAAGTATTCGAGGATATGATGAAAGTGTGTGTTTACACCGGGAACTTCGGGGGTCCGCATCCCATGACGCCCTCACAGATCAGTTTTATCGATAACTGGGAAGTGGAAAACTACAGGAGACAGGTTTCAAAAAGCAAACAATCATGAAAGAAAAGGTAATCGCTGTATTTGATATTGGAAAAACAAACAAGAAACTGTTGCTTTTCAATGAACAGTTAAAAGTAGTGCTTCAGCAGGAGGAAAAGATCAACACGGTCCGCGATGAGGACGGGGATGAATGTGATGATATCCTGCGTATTGAAAACTGGATCAAAAGTACAATTTCGGACTTGGTGAGCGGTGATGCATACGATATGGCCGCAGTGAATTTTTCCACCTACGGGGCATCGCTGACTTTCCTGGATGACGCCGGGAACAGGTTGACGCCCGTTTACAATTACCTGAAGGAGGTCCCCGGGCAGATCCGGGAGAAACTATTCAGCCGTTACGGTGGAAAAGAAGATTTTTGCAGGAAGACCGCCAGTCCGGATCTCGGCATGTTATTGAACTCAGGGATACAAATCCTCTGGTTAAGGGAGCGTCATCCGGAAGTGTATAATAAGACAGCATCGATTTTACATTTCCCCCAATACCTTTCCTTCCTCTTTACAGGGCAAGTAGCCTCTGAATCAACCTCCATCGGCTGCCATACGTTTATGTGGGATTTCGACCAAAACAGGTACCATGACTGGATCGGTAATGAAGGAATTCAGCTGCCGGATCCTGTTCCGAACAAAAATACGGTACCTGTCAGCATTGAGGGCAGGGGAGTGCATGCCGGAATTGGTATTCATGACAGTTCGGCTTCGCTGGTGCCTTATATCCGGGGAAGCAGGGAGCATTTTATGCTGATCTCAACCGGTACCTGGTGCATCAATATGAACCCGTTTAATCATTCGCCGCTTACAAGGGAGCAGCTTGAGAAAGATTGCCTGGCTTATATGAGCATTGACCAGACACCGGTGAAATCTTCCAGGCTTTTTATGGGACATATACATGACGAGAACGTAAGGCGGATTGCGGCCTTTTTCAATGTGCCGGAAGACCGTTACAAGCAGGTAAAAATTAATGAGCAGTTGCTTGCCGGGTATCTGACTGCGGGCAGGGAACTGGTGTTTTTCCGGGAGGGGATGCAGGTAAATTATGTGGATGAGCAAATCGATCTTTCAGCATTTTCTTCTTTCGAAGAAGCCTACCACCGGCTGATGTATGATCTGACCATCCTGAACAGCAGGTCCATGGAACTGATCTCTGATGCACAGGACGGGGTCCGGTCGATCTATGTGTCCGGTGGATTTGCGCGGAACGAAATTTTCGT
>CAZPTO010000320.1:0-1267 GCA_964589155.1 uncultured Bacteroidaceae bacterium
AAGCAAGGCATCAATGGTTGACTGTCCAAGCGCAGCAAAAGCATCATCGGTGGGCGCAAATACTGTGAATGGACCTGTTCCCGATAAAGCAGTTTCTAATCCCGCAGCGAGTACTGCTGCTTCAAGAGTGTTGTGATTCTCACTGTCAACAATGATGTCTACAACAGTGGCTGGTTGAGCTTTTACTGAAACCACAGCAAACAATGCCATGATTAGAGAAAGCGTGAAAATCCGTATTCTTTCTTTTACAAATACTGGATTTAGAGGTAAACTTTTTGTTTTCATAATTAAAGTGTTTAATATTTGATTATGATACTTAAACAGAACTAAGTAAATATTGTTTAATAATTAACAAAAAAAGTTAAACAAAAAATATTAAATAGTTGAAAATCAAAGTTTTGAAATATTAGTTTATTTACGGATTTAACATTAGAAATGGTTAGTAAAGGATATACGAGGATGGTTTCTGGCTAATAGAATATCATTAAAATTGCACGTAAGCACAATACTACTATTGATTCGGTGGATCAATACATTAAAATTACTATAAACTGTAATTAAAATGACCGGCAAGTAGCTTCTGTAAAACCAAAAAGAGGCTGTCTCAATGAAGAGACAGCCTCTTATAAAGATACTTTATCAACTTATTTTACAACTTTCAGTTTTTTAGTAAATCTGTTTGATTCTGAATCAACGATGACCAGGTACAAGCCATTTTCCATTCCGGCTGTGGACAGCTCAATTGTATTCTTTCCAGAGGTCATGTATCCAGCATTTCGATTGTAAACCATTTGTCCGGACACGTCATAGACACTCACTGAAACCCGGGTTGCAATGGACAGGTCAAAAGTAACATTGAACCTTTCAGATGCCGGATTCGGGTAGAGTTTTGTGCTTTCAAAAACCATCTCTTCGATACTTGTAACGCTATCGTCTCCTTTGCTGTCGTCATACTTGGCAATCACAGCATCAACAATGTGCACAACACCATTTGGAGCCTCGTAGTCTGTGATGATCACCTTTGCATTGTTGATGAAAACTCCATCTTCATTGATGGTGACTACCAGGTCATCTCCATCCAGACCTTCAAATTTATCTCCATCAGAAAGATCGCCTGAGAGGGCAGTGGCTCCGACCACGTGTCTCTTCAGTACTTCCTGTAGGTCATTCTTTTCATCCTCCTGAAGCAGTTTTTCGAGTACCCCTTCATCCAGTGCTTCAAAAGCATCATCGGTGGGCGCAAACAGTGTAAATGGTCCTTCACCTG
>CAZPTO010000320.1:1367-4817 GCA_964589155.1 uncultured Bacteroidaceae bacterium
GAGTGTTTCATGACGCGGGCTGTTGACCACGATATCGACGATGGAGGTGGGCTGTGTGATCACAGCGTCAATGACATGTACCACACCGTTGTCAGCCTCGATATCCGTCATGGTGATCATGGCCTGGTTGATGTATGCTTTTTCATCGAACAGTGATATAAATGCATCTGTTCCTTCGAGCATTTCAACGATCTGGCCGTCGGAGAGGTCACCTGCCATCACTTTACCGCTAACTACGTGATATTTGAGTATCTCAGCGAGTGCACCTGTTGCATCAGCGAAAAGTGCATCGATGGTCTCCTGTCCGAGCGCAGCAAAAGCATCATCGGTGGGCGCGAACACTGTAAAGGGACCGTCACCTGAGAGTGCACCAGCAAGGTCAGCAGCAATAACGGCCGCTTCCAGGCTTTCGTGTACCTCGCTGTTGACGATCACATCCACAACCGTGTTGGTCTCCACGGGTGGGGTAAGCACAGCATCAATAACGTGCACCACGCCGTTGGGCGCTTCATAGTCAGCGAAGACTACCTTCGCATCGTTAATGAATACACCGTCATCGTTGATGGTAACCTTAATATCAGAACCTTCCAGTGTGGTGAACATGTCACCATCGGCGAGGTCGCCTGAAAATGCAGTGGCACCTACAACATGATATTTAAGGATCTCAGCAAGCTGTCCGGTCGGGTCAGCCAGCAGGGCATCGATGGTCTCCTGTCCGAGTGCTTCAAAAGCATCATCGGTGGGCGCAAACAGTGTAAATGGTCCTTCACCTGAGAGTGCACCTGCCAGTTCAGCAGCAATAACAGCAGCCTCGAGTGTTTCATGACGCGGGCTGTTGACCACGATATCGACGATGGAGGTGGGCTGTATCAATACTGCATCTATAACATGAATGACACCAGCAAATGTTCTGAAGTCTGTTTTGATGATTTGAGCCTGATTGATATAGGCCTTATCATCGAATAGGGAAATGAAGGCATCAGTGCCGTCCCGCATCTCCACAATCTGACCGTCAGATAAGTCTTTGGCATACACTTTTCCAGAAACAAAATGATACCTCAGAATTTTGTACAATTCTTTAGGATTATTAAAAAGGTATTTTAGTTTCTCTTCACCAAGTGCCCTGAAGGCCTCGTTGGTAGGTGCAAAAAATGTGTAGTACCCCCATTTGGCTTCGGTGATGTCAAAACTTGATTTATCGAACGCAGATTTAAGGATAGAGTATTCTGGCTCATCGAGAAAATCGAAATCATTGTCCGTTTGAGCGCGAAGAGTAAAAGCTGATGAAAATCCCATGACAATCGCCATGGTGATAAGAAACAGACCTTTAAGGCTGGGTTTCTTTTTACGGTGTAAGGTTCTTGTGTTCATAAATTATTACTTTGGTTATACCAAACTAAACATACAAATCAAAAAAATGTTTAACAATTAACAGAAAAGGTTAAACTAATACTTACAAGTAAAGCCTTAAATAATGGATGCAGTCTTACGCTGCACTTACCTTTTTTAACAAATGGAATTCGGCGAATTGGTGCCCACCTCAATGTTTTTTTTTGCACTTTTGTATAATAGTCGATAAAATGATTCAAATAGGAGATAAAATAGTAAGCACAGCGCTTTTCGAAAATTATTTTGTATGTCACCTTGAGAAATGCAAAGGTCTGTGTTGTGTTTACGGAGATGCCGGGGCACCCCTGGAAGAATATGAAACCAGGATACTTGAACAACACCTGGATAAGATCACACCTTTTTTGAGACCTGGAGGTATTGAAGCCCTGGAGGAAAAGGGTGCCTGGGAATTTGATGGCGATGGCGACAGGGTAACTCCTTTGATGGGGCATGATGATTGTGCCTATTCAGTCCTGGATAATGGTATCGCGCGGTGTGGAATTGAGAACGCATTTAATTCTGATGCAATTGATTTCAGGAAACCGGTATCTTGTCATCTCTATCCCATCAGGATCAGCAAAATAGGAAATAACATCGCATTGAACTATCACCGCTGGGATGTTTGTAAACCTGCATTGAAGTTGGGCAGGCAATACGACCTGCCCGTCTTTCGATTCCTTAAGGATGCCCTTGTAAGGGTTTTCGGTGCTGAATTTTATGATGAGTTGGAACGGGTCTTTCAGGATTGGAAACAACGCGATGAGGTGAAACATAATACTTAAATACTATAATTACACATGGAACAAGTAAAAAGTTACATTGAACAGAATCAGGATCGTTTTCTGGAAGAACTGTTTGAACTCATCAGGATTCCTTCTGTCAGCTCCAGCGAAGTTAATCAACCTGATATGCATAAAACTGCAGAAGCCATAAAAGATTCCTTGCTGAAAGCAGGAGCAGATAAGGCAGAGATTAAGGAAACTACCGGGCATCCGGTGGTGTATGGTGAGAAGATCATTGATGGATCGAAGCCAACGGTGCTGGTATACGGACATTATGACGTGCAACCCGCTGAGCCCCTGGACCTTTGGAAATCCCCTCCTTTTGAGCCTGAAGTTCGCGATGGCAAGATCTATGCAAGGGGTGCAGATGATGATAAAGGACAAATGTTCATGCATGTGAAGGCATTCGAGTTCATGGTCAAACACGACAAGCTTCCATGTAATGTTAAATTTATGATCGAGGGGGAAGAAGAGATCGGATCTCCCAGTCTGAAGCAATTCTGCAAGGAAAATAAGGAACTGCTCAAATCTGATGTCATTCTTATTTCCGATACGACCATGATCTCAATGGATACTCCCTCTATTACGACAGGATTGCGTGGACTAAGTTATTTGCAGGTGGAGTTGACAGGTCCGAACAGGGATTTACATTCGGGATTGTACGGTGGTGCAGTAGCAAATCCGATTAATGTGCTATCAAAAATGATCGCCCAACTTACAGATAAAGATAACCGCATTACCATCCCCGGATTTTATGATGATGTGATTGAAGCAACAGATAAAGAGCGCAGCGAGATGGCCAAGGCGCCTTTTGATCTGAACAAATACCAGGATGAACTGGATATTGATAGCGTGTCTGGTGAGAAAGGGTATTCCACCATAGAACGGACCGGCATTCGTCCAAGTCTTGATGTCTGCGGGATCTGGGGCGGTTTTACTGGTGAAGGAGCTAAAACGGTATTGCCATCGAAAGCATATGCCAAGATATCGATGCGTCTTGTTCCAGATCAGGATTCTCAAAAAATTGATCAATTATTTGAAGATCATTTCAAATCCATTGCCCCGGCAGGTATAAAAGTAGACGTAAAAAGTCTGCACGGCGGTCAGGGCTATGTGGCTCCGATCGATACCTCGGCATACCAATCCGCCAGCAAAGCTGTTGAAGCAACCTTTGGAAAGAAACCAGTTCCTTTCAGAAGCGGAGGTAGTATTCCTATTGTATCTGATTTTGAAGAAGTACTTGGTGTGAAATCAATTCTGCTCGGCTTTGGACTCGAAT
>CAZPTO010000321.1:0-4798 GCA_964589155.1 uncultured Bacteroidaceae bacterium
CACATAGCGCGTTCCGAAAAGGTAGGTAACGGCACGTCCCCCGTAATAGGACCAGGAGATGGCCGTTGAAAATGCGAACAGCAGCAGACCGATGGCCACGATATATTGTCCATAATCACCCAGGATACTGCGTTTGAATGCTTCTGTGGTCAACGCCGCACTGTGTATCAGTGATTTTCCCTGCATAGAAATGTTTTGCCCCGAAAGGGCTTCGCTGCCCAGGTCCAAACGTCCCTGCTGAATGGGAACCACTCCGGTGTAGGGTTGCCCGTCGCTGAATATGCTCACCTCCTCTGCAAAAGATTCCGCATGCAATACAGTGATCCCGGTGGTGTTGATCACCCCCCCTGTTACCCGGAGCGCTCCGGTGTATTTCTTCAGTGTGGTATCATTGCTGAAATAGCGGCTCAGCAGCTGCACATTGGAAACATCACCATCGGTGTAGGTGCCTTCCAGGATCTCCAGGTCGGCCTGTTCAAATGTGTTATCGATCTTCTCATTCCATACCCCGGAAGAAAGCAGCACCAGTCCTGTGATGGTACAGATCAGGATGGTGTCAATGAAAGGTTCAAGGATGGCGACCATGCCCTCAGACACCGGCTCCTGGGCTTTCGCCGCGGAGTGTGCAATCGGAGCAGAGCCCTGACCTGCTTCATTGGAGAACAATCCCCTGTTCACACCTTTATTAAAAGTAAATGCAAAAGAAGCGCCCAGGAACCCTCCAACAGCGGCAGTACCCGTGAAGGCATCGGTGAAAATGGATATAAAAGAGGGACCTATGTTCTGGTAATTGGTGGCGATTACCAGGATGGCTCCTACCAGGTAGATGAGTGCCATGGCGGGCACCAACGTGGAAGTTACCTTTGCAATCCGCTTGATCCCCCCGATGATCACCAGCCCCAGCAGAACTGCCAGCACGGCACCGGTGATGATATGCTCGAGTCCAAACGATTTATTCAGGGCATCCGCGATACTGTTGATCTGCGGCAGGCTGCCCGTCCCGAATGAAGAGAGGATGGTGGCAAAAGCAAAAAAAGCACCCAGGATCGCCCCGGTTCGGATGATCTTCCCTGATTTGGTCCTGATATTCAGACGCTTTTTCATATAATACATGGGACCCCCTGAAATGGTGCCATCAGGAAGGATGTCCCGGTATTTATGGGAGATGGTCACCTCGACGAACTTGGTGCACATGCCGAAAACAGCCGTAACGAGCATCCAGAACAGCGCGGCAGGCCCCCCGAGGTGGATGGCCAGCGCCACGCCGGCGATGTTGCCCGTACCGACCGTACCCGAAAGCGCAGTGGTCAGTGCCTGGAAATGGGAAGTATCACCAATATCCTCTTTTCGGTCGAACCTGCCCCTGACGATCTTGAGGGCGTGTCCGAAATACCGGATCTGCGGAAATCCCAGGTAAATTGTGAAAAAAACACCGGTAAGAAGCAGGAAGTATACGAACCACCAATGTCCTCCCAGGTAATCATTCATTCCCACCAGGAAACTGTTCATCTTTTGCATACAATCGGTTGTTTAAGGTTGCAGCCGATAAAAATAATAAAAATTCAATGCACACACAGCTGAAGCAGTGTGAAACCACAAATTACCATGGATCGCGTTGCCCGGCAGGTCATTAAAAGTCCAACCACCCATCAGTTTGAAGATCATGCCGAGAAGGTCATTGGAAGTTCAACCATCCATCAGTTTGACGATCATGCCGAGAAGGTCATTGCGGTCATAGGGTTTGGTGATGTAAGCGTCAAATTCTGAAATTATGGCCCGTTCCCGCTCTGAATCCAGGGCATATGCCGATTGTCCGGCGACCTTCAGGCCGGGGTATTTTTCACGTATGATCTGCAGGGTATGCAACCCGCTCATCACAGGCATCTGCAGATCAAGCAACACCAGGTCTGGCAGCACTTCCCTGTCAAGGATCTCCAGTGCACGGTACCCCGAGTCAGCCGTCACCGCCTGAAGTCCTTCATTACGCAGGAGGGTATGCAGCAACATCAGGTTGTCCGGGTCATCATCCACGAGCAACACCCGGATGTCACCTGGAAGATCCTGTTGCTTTGCCGGGTCACTGTTGGACGAAAGCACTGTTGATCCGACCTTGTAAGGGATCTCCACATAGAATCCCGATCCGGTTCCCATTTCAGATTCCACCCAGATCCTGCCCCTGAGCAACGCAGCAAGATTCCTGCAAATCGCCAGGCCGAGTCCTGTACCGCCATACTTCCGGATATTGGAACCGTCGAGTTGACGGAATTGGTCGAAAATGATGTCGAAGTATTTTCGATCAATACCGGTGCCGGTATCTTTTACGAAAAAACGCAGGATTTCATTGTCCTGAAGCCTGTAGCCGATCTTGATGGTTCCCCTGCGCGTGAATTTAACGGCATTGTTCACCAGGTTCTGCAGGATCTGGGTAATCCTGACCAGGTCAGATTTAATTTTCAGGTCAGGAGCCTCCGGATCCGGATCATACACGAGCGCGATCTCCTTCCTGTTGCGCTGCTTCAGCTGTTGTTCACCGAAATTCATCAGGTCCTTGAACAGGTTCTCAAGGTAAATCGAGGAAAATTGTACAGTGAGCTGGTTGCTTTCTATCTTGGCAAGATCAATGATGTCGGAGATCAGGGCCAGCAACTGCTCGGAATTACGGTTCACGCGATCAATATATTCCCTCCTGGTCTCCCCGTCAATATCTTCATCAGAGAGTAGATTGGCAAAGCCTACAATGGAATTCATCGGGGTCCTGATCTCATGGGACATATTGGCCAGGAAAGCAGATTTCAGCAGGTCACTCTCCTCTGCCTTCTCCTTTGCTGTAATCAGCTCCTTCTCAAATTGCATCTTCTCAGTGATGTCCCGGATAATCATCAGCACATAATCATGCTCAAGTTCCGGGTCCTTCAGCAACACGCTTTTTGCATTCATATGCAGGTAATGCCCGTCCCGGTGCTGCACCCTGTATTCAGTGGCAAGAAACCGGTCCCTGAATAACTGGGAGGCCTTTTTTTCCAACATCTGCCTGTCTTCAGGATGCAGGCGTTCGCGGTCCTCCAATTGCATGAATTCCTCGTTGGTAAACCCAAGTACCCCGGAGAAGGCATTGTTCAGCATAACCGGTGTTCCATCGGTTCTGAACAGCCCGATGCGGTCATCCGCAGCCTGGATCAGTGAACTGTAGATCTTCTCACTCTGCCGCAGCGCTGTCTCAGAAGCCTCTAACTCTTTCTTCACCTGTTGCGATTCGGTCTTATCCGTGACAATAGTAATAAAAAGGTTCTCCCCGGAGTAGTTGTATGAATGGGCATGCACATCCAGGTATTTCATCTCTCCTTTCAGATCCCGGATCTGCATCTCCAACTCGAGGGCCCCATGCTCCCGGAAATTCTTATTGAGCTCAGGATTAAATTCCCTGTATTCTTCGCTCAACAGGTCGAACGGATCACTTCCCTTCAATTTTCCCCCGAATAGTTCTTCAGCAGCTCCGTTTGCTTCCAGTATCTCAGCGGTCTTGCCATCATCACTAAAAGCCAGGATCAGCACCGCTTCACGTGTGTTCCTGAAAATGAATTCAAATTTATTTCCTTCCTCTACCCTGTTAAGCAAACGCGTGTAGCGCCTGGAGATATCCATCATCACTCCGCCAATGATTGCTGGCTTTCCCTGCGCAGATTTCTGGATAATGCCACCCCTGGCATAGTACCAGGCCCAGGAGTGTCCCGATTTGATCCTGAGTTCTATTTCAAGCACATCTGATGCTCCCCCGATGAAATCAGCATAACGCTGGTGAATGTTTTCGACATCCTCCGGGTGAATGTTCCGTTCAAAGGTAGGCAGTTGCGCATCGAAATCCGATTCATCGTATCCCATCAGGGACATCATTTCCGGACTGATGGTCAATCGTCTTTCGTTCATATCCCATTGCCAGGAATGCATCTCCATGAGCCGCATACCGTCAGCCACCTCTTTCGGCCCCCCCGCAACTTCTAAAGGTGTTTTCTCAGTTCGTTCCTGTTTCATCCGTATGCTTTCTTCAATAAAAATACACATTTTCAATGAAGAATGAACCGGGGGCATGCAAACCTTACCGGGAAACGACAAAACTTTTCTGTCCCTGCGCTTGTTAAAGACAGTAAAACAGATTCATGACCGAAATCCTTCATTTCCTTGCTGACCTGGAGCAGAACAATAACAGGAACTTGTTGCTGAAAATGCCGCACATTTGATCGCAGGACGGTTCCGTGAGCTGATTCCTTTCACTGAATTTCTGAATACAGCACTGGAATTCAAAGAAAATGAGTAAGTTACGCTTTGTGTGACTTTTATTACAGTGAGAACAATTCACACTTTGTACTTTTGTACTGTAAGTTTTAATAAAAAGAGCGACTAAATAAAAAACCACAAATCAAAACAGTAAGAATTATGAATTTAGAACATTTAACAGTTGATACATTCAAAGAGAAAGTATTTAACTTCGAAGCCAGTAAAGACTGGAAATATGAGGGAGAAACACCCGCAATCATTGACTTCTATGCAGACTGGTGCGGACCATGTAAAATGGTAGCCCCCATCCTTGAAGAACTTGCAGAGGAATATGGTGACAAACTTACCATTTATAAAGTCAACACCGAGGATCAGAAGGAACTGAGTGCAATATTTGGTATTCAGAGTATCCCGTCATTGTTGTTTATTCCAACAGAGGGACAACCGCAAATGGCGATGGGTGCACTGCCAAAAGAGACCTTCAAGCAAGCTATTTCAGAAGTACTGAGCGTAAATTAAAAGAAAG
>CAZPTO010000322.1:0-4794 GCA_964589155.1 uncultured Bacteroidaceae bacterium
AGGGGGACGTGGGGAGAGGGGGACGTGGGGAGAGGGGGACGTGGGGAGAGGGGGAGGTGGGGAGAGGGGGTTTTACCGATTCTTTTTACCTTTGCGGAAAATTTATATTGATATGATCATTGCTGAGCAGAAACGAAAAGAGAATATTGCCGAATACCTTATATATATGTACCAGGTGGAGGACCTGATCCGGGCGCACGGATTCGACCCGGTGAAGATCGACCAGGCGATCATCAGCCAGTTTAATGCCGATTACGGCGTGAAGCGTGAAATGCTTGAATGGTACAAGGGACTGATCGACAGGCTGAAATCGGAGGGAAAGGAAAAAAAGGGGCACATGGATTTCCTGTATGAAATCGCCAACAGCATGAATGCGCTGAACGTCAAAATACTCCACGATCCGCTGAACAATGAATTCAAGGACACCTACGATAAGGCAAAGCCGAACATCGACGCGTTGCGCATGCGGGCCGGACATTCAGGGGAAAATGATGTGCAGCTTGCACTGAACGGGTTGTACGGGCTGCTGATCCTGAAGCTGCAGCAAAAGGAAATTTCGGAGGAGACACAGCAGGCGTTTCGCAGTATCTCTGAATGGATCGCGCTGCTCTCTTCAGAATACATGAAAAAGGAAGAGGAGCTTTGAAGCTGGCCTGCCGGCCTCACAGGCGCTGAAGCGCAAGTGTATGTACCCGTTTAAAATACAAACCTGCACCTTATCCAGAATTGTACCTTATTTTTAAAAAGTAGTCATCAAATCAAACAGGGATATTTATGAAACTCTTTTTCAGAAAATACGGGGATGCCGGTCCGCCGCTGATCATTGCACACGGACTGTACGGTGCATCTGACAACTGGGTATCCATCGCACGGGAACTGTCGGACCAATTCGAGGTGTTCGTGGTGGACCAGCGCAACCATGGGGATTCGCCAGAGGATGACCAGCATACGTATCAAGCCATGCGTGATGACCTCAGGGAGTTCATGGATGACCAGGGGATTGAAAAAGCGACCCTGCTGGGACATTCCATGGGCGGCAAAACGGTGATGTCCTTTGCCATGGCATGGCCGGAGCGGGTCGAATCGCTGATCGTTGTAGACATTGCACCTGTTTCTTACCATGACCTGGCAGTGCATTCGAACATGACGGCAAACCATTCCAAAATGATTGATGCGATGATGGAGCTGGACCTCGACAGCCTGGAATCGCGTGAGGATGCTTCCAAAGCACTGGCGGTAAAGATCGGGTCGGAACGCATCCGGCTGTTCCTGCTGAAAAACCTCACGCGCGACAGTGACCAGTCGTTCAAGTGGAAGATCAACCTGCCGGTACTCAAAAAGTCACTGCACGAGATCATGGACGGGCTGCCGACAGAGGAGCACATCAGCAACGGCGGCATCAAAGGATTCCCGGTGTTTTTTGTCAGGGGAGAAAACTCGGACTACATCCGTCCGGAAGACCACAACACCATCAAAAAATTGTTCCCCACCGCGGAGATTGTCTCCATCCCCAACTCCGGGCACTGGGTGCATGCCGAGCAACCGGATTTGCTGGTAAAGAACCTGAAGTACTTTTTAGAGTAAAAATGAACCGCAGTGTTTCGCAACATTATTTCTCCAGGGCGCGGAGATACATCTTGATGGCGTTCTCCAGCCCGTAATAGAGGGCGTCACAGATAAGGGCATGACCGATGGAGACCTCCTGGATATAAGGAATGCAAGTCACGAAATACTTCAGGTTGTGCAGATCGAGGTCGTGGCCGGCGTTCAATTCCAGTCCCGATTTCATGGCAACCCGGGCAGCGCTGACATACGCCTCCACGGCGCGATCACGGTCCTTTGGGAAAGTGCGCGCGTAGGGCTCCGTGTACAGTTCCACCCGGTCGGTCCCCACCTCCCTGGCACCCCTGATTTTTTCAGGATCGGTATCAATGAAAATGGAAGTGCGTATTCCTGCTCCCTGCAATGTTCCGATGACATCCACGAGGAATTCCTTGTGGCGGATCGTATCCCATCCTTCTGAGGAGGTAATGGCATCGGGCGGATCGGGCACCAGCGTCACCTGGTCGGGCTGCACCTCCAGCACCAGCTCCATGAACGAATCCGACGGATACCCTTCGATATTGAATTCGGTGGTGATGTGGGGCTTGATCTGCCGCACGTCTGCATACCTGATGTGCCGTTCATCGGGACGCGGGTGAACCGTAATCCCCTGTGCACCGAAACGCTGACAGTCAATGGCGGACTTCACCACATCGGGATTGTTTCCGCCGCGTGCATTGCGCAACGTTGCTATCTTATTAATATTGACGGATAGTTTTGTCATGGACACCGTATTTGAATTACAGGTTCACCAATTATATTACAAAGGTACATTTTTGTTTTCTATATTAGCAACATGAACGCCATAGCATCAGGACCGATGGGGTAACAACATTCCCTGTGTTTGCTGACAGGACAGCAACCGGATGCAGGGAAAATATGAACTGTCTTATTTTTAAAGGAATATAAAATTATTAGTGCAGATGACAATTAAAGAGGCCAAGTTTATCACATCATCGCAGACCATAGCGCAGTGTCCGAAAGGCGATTTCCCGGAATATGCATTTATCGGGAGATCGAACGTGGGGAAATCCTCGCTGATCAATATGCTGACCGCGCGAAAAGGCCTTGCAAAAATATCTTCCACACCCGGCAAGACCCGGCTGATCAACCATTTCATGATTGATGACAGCTGGTACCTGTGCGATCTTCCGGGCTATGGATATGCCAAGGTGTCGAAAAAGCAGCGGGAAGCTTTCGCGAAAATGATCGAGCAGTACGCTGCACACCGGACCAACCTGGTCTGTTTTTTCGTGCTGATCGACAGCAGGATCCCTCCGCAGGAGATCGACCTTGATTTCATCGAATGGCTGGGCGACAGCCAGTTGCCGTTTGTGCTGCTCTATACTAAATGCGATAAGGTCAACCAGAAAGAACGACACCAGACCATCAGCGAAATGAAGGAGATACTTTCGGAAAGCTGGGATGAACTGCCGCTGATCATCGAGACCTCCGCGGTGAAGGGAACGGGGCGTGACCAAGTGCTGGAGTTCATTCAAACGACCAATGAAAAACTGATCTAGGAGCAACAAATTAAATGAAGTATACCTGGTACATATTGATACTGATGATAACCGGGGTTCCCTACCCTGCAGCAGGGCAAATTGCGTCCGCGCTGTTCGCATCTGGGAACGGGCCGGTCGCCGCTCGGAACGGGATGATCTCCGCTGAAAAGGGAGCGGCCGCCGCTGAGAACCGGTCGATCGCCGCTGGGAACGGGATGATCTCCGCTGAAAACGGGGCGGCCGCATCAGCTTTTGCGCTGGAAGCACGGTCATCCGGGCAACAGCACACAACAGTGACCAGGCACGATACGATGCATGATCCCTGCTGGGATTCACTGACCTTTTTCGATGATTTCTTCGACCGGGAGGAGCCATTGCACCTCACCCTGAAATTCGACCTCAAGACCTTACAGCGGACCAGGGAGGAAGAACCTTACCTGGACGCGAAACTGTACTGTAACATTAACGATACCTGCAAGATTCCCTACGAGGTGGAGATACGGACCAGGGGGATCTTCAGGAAATCTTATTGCTACCTGCCGCCCTTCTGGATGAAGATTGAAAAATCAAGCATTGAATCCTCCGCATTGGATGGTGTAAAGAAAATGAAGATCGTGACCCATTGCATGCGAAGGGATTTCTACCAGGACTACCTGCTGAAAGAGTATTTGGCATACAAGATCTATAATATTATTTCCCCATACAGCTTCAGGGTACGGTTGATGCGGATCACCTATATCGACACCGGCCGTAAGCAAAAAGCCCTCGAAGGATGGGCATTTGCAATCGAGCCAAAAGAGATGCTGGCAGAACGCATCAACGGCACCTATACCGATAACGAAAAACTGTCGATGCGTCACATGAACCCGGCGGTCATGGACCGGCTGGCCATGTTCAACTATATGATCGGCAATACAGACTATTCCATCACGGGTGCCCATAATGTGAAGATTTTCAGGGTAAACCAACACGGACTGGAAAGCTATATTCCTGTTCCCTATGATTTTGATTTTACAGGGATCGTGAATACCGTGTATGCCAAACCTGCTGACCAGGTCCCTGTTTCGGAAGTAACCCAGCGTTATTATACCGGGCTGTGCAGGTCAGAAGAAGAGCAACGCAGCGTTATTGCTGAATTCCAGGGATACAGTCCTGAGATCCACGATCTGCTGCAGTCGTTCCGATACATGGACCTGGATGAAAAACTGGAAATGCTTAAATTTATTGAACACTTCTTTGATGCGACTTCAAGGGAACAGCAACTCATCAGGGAAATCAGTATTTCCTGCAATTGATCGCGGCAACATGAAAACAAATCCTTTCTATCAGAGTTACATTAGAAAGGGGCACGGATTTTGAACTTCAGTACTTATATGAATTGTATGAAAAAAATAATACGCTACCTGCTCATTGCGTTCTTCATTGCCCCTGGTGTGTTCGCGCAGCAGGGGAAAGAGAATGAAAAACCCCTGAACGTGATCATCCTGATCGGTGACGGAATGGGGACCGCACAGCTTACCATCCCCTATTATTATGGAGAGGAAGAGCCTGTATTCGGATTTTTCGGAAATGTCGGTCTCGTGGAAACATCATCCGCAACCCACAAGATCACCGATTCAGCGGCCGGGTCCACCGCAATGTTCACCGGGATGAAAACTTACAACGATGCCGTTGGAGTGGATACTGA
>CAZPTO010000323.1:0-4787 GCA_964589155.1 uncultured Bacteroidaceae bacterium
CTGGAAGCGAAACTTGAAGAGGAGATCAACCTGGGACAATACTCTTCGATCCTTTATTCGAATCCCAACAATCCTTCGTGGATCTGTCTGACAGAGCAAGAGCTGGAGATCATTGGCAAAATTTCAAAGAAGTATGATGTTACTGTTATTGAGGACCTGGCCTATTTCGGCATGGATTTCAGGAAGGATATGTCCAAACCGGGCCAACCGCCATACCAGCCTACTGCTGCCAGGTATACCGATAACTGGGTCTTGCTGATCTCCAGTTCCAAAGCATTCAGCTATGCCGGTCAGCGCATTGGTATGATGGTGATTTCACCCAAACTGTATAACCGCAGGTTCACTGATCTTAAAAGATATTACAGCTCCGATAAATTCAGTCATGCGATGATTTACGGATCCCTCTATTCATTGTCTACCGGCGCCGCCCATGATGCTCAGTATGGACTTGCAGCAATTCTGAAGGCGGCTAATGATGGAACGTATGATTTTGTGGAAGTGGTGAAAGAGTACGGAGAGAAGGCAAAGATCATGAAGAAACTTTTTCTGAAATATGGGTTCAGGATTGTATATGAGCGGGATATTGATGAAGCTATTGCAGATGGTTTCTATTTTACACTAGCATATCCGGGATTTGACGGGACAGAGCTGGTGGAAGAGATGCTGTATTATGGAATCAGTTCCATTGCACTGAATATTACGGGTAGCGCATTTCCTGAAGGTCTCAGGGCATGTGTGTCGCAGGTGCGAAGAGATCAGTTTGATATGCTGGAACAAAGACTCCGCTGTTTTTCTGCAGACCACCCTATAAATTAATGTATAATGATTCTAAATAACAATCTTTTGGGATAAATGATTTTATATGGGGATAACTTTTTTTTATTATCGTAAGTATATACATACTTTTCCGGGAGTTTAACAGTGAAATGAAGATGGATGGTGTTTGGCTGAAAACCGGGAAGTGACTATATAGCGTCTGTCAAATGAGTCTGGGTGGACAGATACTATTTAGAATATGTTTGAAAATTAATAAGTGAAAGAAAACTAAAACCTGAATTATGGGAAAAATGCAAGGAGCAATCGTGGTTGACATCGAGCGCTGCAAGGGGTGTGAAGTTTGCATGGTGAACTGTCCCACAGAGGTAATTGCTATGGATAAGGAGGTGAATGGCAAGGGGTATCACTATGCCTACATGAAGAATCCGGAGAGTTGCACCGGTTGTTCGAACTGCGCTATTGTTTGTCCGGATGGTGTTATTACAGTTTACAGGGTAAAAGTTTAAAAAAATTAATACTCATGGGAGAAGTTCAATTAATGAAAGGCAATGAGGCCATTGCTGAGGCAGCGATCAGGGCAGGCATGGACGCCTATTTCGGATATCCTATCACGCCTCAGTCGGAGGTGCTTGAATACCTGACGCTTCAGCGGCCGGAGGAACGTACAGGTATGGTTGTTTTACAGGCTGAAAGTGAAATTGCTGCCATCAATATGGTGTATGGTGCTGCCGGCACCGGCAAGAAGGTGATGACCTCCTCTTCGAGTCCTGGCATCAGCCTGAAGATGGAAGGGATCAGTTATATTGCTGGTGCAGAATTACCTTGTTTGATCGTTAATATTGTTCGTGGCGGTCCGGGGTTAGGTACCATTCAGCCTTCCCAGGCTGACTATTTCCAGGCAACCAAGGGTGGTGGACATGGTGATTATCACATGATCGTTTTGGCTCCGTCGTCGGTACAGGAGATGGCCGATTTTGTTGGTACAGGGATGGAGATGGCCTTCAAATACAGGAATCCGGTGATGATCCTCTCCGACGGATTGATTGGTCAGATGATGGAGAAGGTGGAGTTGCCAGCGCAGAAGGAGCGTGTAAAAGAGTTTGACCAAAGCTGGACCATTACCGGAAAGACAAAAGATAGAGAGAGAAACATTATCACATCCCTGAATCTCGATTCAGAGAAACAGTATCTCCATAATATAAAATTGCAGGAGAAATATGACAGCATGAAAAAGGATGTCATGTTTGAAAAATTCTATTGTGATGATGCTGAGTTTCTCCTGGTTGCTTATGGTTCCAGCGCACGAATTTGTCAAAAGGCAGTTGACACAGCACGCAGTCAGGGAAAAAAGCTTGGGCTCCTTCGCCCGATCACCCTGTTCCCGTTCCCTGATACGGTCATCGCCAAATTGGCCCGGCAGGTGAAAGGGATTCTTACCGTGGAGCTTAGTTCGGGGCAAATGGTAGAAGATGTGAGGCTTGCAGTGAATGGGCGTATTCCAGTTTATCACTATGGAACGCCCGGCGGAAAGATTTTTTCTCCAGATGATGTATTACATGTGATTGAAGAAAAATTAATAGGAGGTTACTAATGGATATTAAAGAGATCATACAACCGGAAAATCTGGTACAAAAACGCACACCCCTTATGACGGATGCAACGCTTTCCTACTGTCCCGGATGCGGTCATGGAACAGTTCATCATCTGCTTATGGAAGTTGTTGAAGAGATGGGGATCCAGGAGGATACCATCGGTATAGCACCGGTCGGATGCTCAGTGCTGGCATACGATTTCATGGATATTGATATGTCCCAGGCAGCGCACGGGCGGGCACCTGCGGTCGCGACGGGAATTAAACGTTTATGGCCCGATAAATTTGTTTT
Organism: uncultured Bacteroidaceae bacterium; assembly: GCA_964589155.1. Taxonomy (GTDB): domain Bacteria; phylum Bacteroidota; class Bacteroidia; order Bacteroidales; genus M55B112. The sequence continues at coordinate 2,661 of CAZPTO010000323.1, forward strand.
CACCTACCAGGGCGATGGCGATCTGGCAGCGATAGGAACAGCCGAGACCATTCACGCCTGCAACCGCGGGGAAAATATTGTAATTATTTTCATCAATAATGGGATTTACGGTATGACCGGTGGACAAATGGCACCGACAACGCTTGAGGGGATGAAATCGTCTACAACACCCTACGGCCGGGAACATAAACTCATGGGGCATCCATTGAAAATTACTGAGATTGTGGCGCAGTTGCCCGGAGTGCATTTTGTTACCCGCCAGGCTGTTCATAAGCCTGGGAACGTCAGGAAAACAAAAAAGGCGATCAGAAAGGCTTTTGAAATCCAGAAGGAGAAGAAGGGGCTGGCCTTTGTGGAGATCGTTTCCAATTGTAACTCTGGTTGGAAGATGACGCCTGTTGATTCTAACGAATGGATGGAAGAGCATATGTTTCCCTTCTATCCGCTGGGTGATATCAAGGTGGATGGAAAGATCACAAAGGATCTGATGAAAGAGTTAATGTAAAATGAACAGCAGACAAATATTACAACTATGACTGAAGAGATTATTATCGCCGGATTCGGTGGACAGGGTGTTCTCTCTATGGGCAAGATCCTGGCATATTCAGGAATCATGCAGGAACAGGAGGTAAGCTGGATGCCCTCCTATGGTCCGGAAATGCGCGGAGGAACAGCCAATGTCACTGTTATTCTTAGCGACGAAAGGGTCAGTTCACCGGTACTTCATAGTTTTGATACCGCCATCATCCTGAACCAGCAATCCCTGGATAAGTTCGAGGAAGCGGTGAAGCCGGGTGGTATGCTGCTGTATGATCCGAATGGCATTACACGTCATCCCGAACGGGATGATATACGGATATTCAAGGTTGAGGCTGCCTCAGAGGCAGCAAAAATGGGCGCTCCGAAGACGTTCAATATGATCGTTTTGGGGGCCTACCTGAAGGTCAATCCGGTGGTTGAATTTGACAATGTGATCAAGGGGCTCAAGAAATCATTGCCCGAGCGGCACCACCATACGATTCCTGCCAATGAAAAGGCGATTCACCGTGGAATGGAGATCGTTGCTGAAGCAAAGCTGCATTAGGAAAAGGCGCAATCCTATTCATAGAAATGCATTTCCCTAATGTATTTGTATGTCTTTTCCGGAAGGAAGTGCCTGATATCTTTCTCGTTCCTGATCGCTTCCCGGATGAAGCTTGAAGAGATTTCCATCATTGGTGCATCAACCAGGGTGGTGTTTTTATGGCAGAGGATTTCTTCCTTTGAAATGCCGGGACGAGGATATACCAACCGGTGATAATTATCTACCAGAAAAGCAGCATTCTTCCACCTGTGAAAATTTTTAAGTCCGTCTGCTCCCATGATGATGTAAAACTCCCTGTAAGGCTGACTCTCTTTGAGATAGGTGAGTGTGTCAATCGTGTATGAGGGTGTAGGCATACCGAATTCAATATTCGACACATAAAAGCGGTCATCGTTACCTATTGCCAGCCTGGTGAGTTCAAGCCGGTGATAATCTTCCAGCAATGTCTTTTTCTCCTTTATTGGGTTCTGCGGACTCACCACGAACCAAAGCTCTTCGATGTCAGAGAACTCAACCATATAATTGGCAATGGCCATATGTCCGATATGTATCGGATTGAATGAACCGAAAAAGAGTCCTGTTTTAGTCATAAGGCAAAGGTAAAAAAATGTTACTGAAGCGTGTTCAGATTTTTAAAGTGGATAAATGTCCTGATTAACTCCTCCGCCTTTTTTAATGAATCTTCCAGTCGGTCGTTGATCAGAACATGGTCGAACTGGTCGGCATAGGAAAGCTCTTTACGGGCCTTCCCCAGCCTTTTAATCAGCTGTTCTTCAGAATCGGTTCCTCTCTCCCTGAGACGCTTTTCCATAATTTCCAGCGATGGGGGTTGAATAAAAATCGCCAGGGCATCATTGCCGAACTCCTGCTTCAGCCGTAGACCTCCAATCACATCGATATCAAATACCACATGCTTCCCGTCCGCTCTTATCCGCTCTACCTCTGCCCGCAGCGTTCCGTAGTACTGGCCGGTGTAAACCTCTTCCCATTCGATAAATTTTTCATCTTCGATTTCAAGACTATCTGCAATAACATCAGCCAGG
>CAZPTO010000324.1:0-4710 GCA_964589155.1 uncultured Bacteroidaceae bacterium
AGGTACACTTTTTCGGACATATTGAATTACACCGGTTAAATCCCCTGTTTTTATTCCTTGTTCCTTGTATCAATAAAGATAGTAACCGGACCGTCGTTTAACAATTCAATATTCATGTGGGCTCGAAATTCCCCTGTAATGATTGTCTTTTTCAAGTGTTGCTGTAAATATAAGACAAACTGTTCGTATATCGGTTCAGCCAATTTCGGATTTGCGGCCCTGGTCCAGGAGGGCCGGTTTCCTTTTTTAGTGCTGGCGTGCAGGGTAAACTGACTCACCACCATGGCCTCACCATTGATTTCCTGCAGGGAAAGGTTCATTTTCCCTGCCTCGTCATCAAAGATGCGGAGCCGTGCAATTTTTGCAGCCAGCCATTCAATATCTTTGTCAGAATCTTCGTTTTCGATTCCAAGTAAGACGCAGAGTCCGGAGGCAATCGACCTGTGAGTGCGTTCACTGATCGTGATCCTGGCATATTGTACCCGTTGAATGATTGCTCTCATTTTTCGAAAATACAAAAATTTGTGGTGAAAATATATAGTGATAAAAATGTACTGGGCATGAATCGTTAGCACTTCAAAAATTCCATTTCAGACGCAGGTAACCGATAAAGGTGTTTTGCCTTTGGAGACTGCCTTGCAGATTTTCCAGTTCTGCTGAAAAACCCTGGAAGATCATGGAGGCCTTCAGGTTATTACTCAGTGAGAGATCCACCGAAGGCCCCAGGAAGAATCCTTTCCAGTCAGGATAATATATCCCTGCCAGGGATGCATTTAGTAATGGATTAATGGGGTAAGAGAGGCTGGTGAAGAAGGACCATTTGTTAAATCCGATGCGCTTGATGCTCAAATCCGTTCCGAATAATTGTATGAAATTGTATATCTGCACATCTTCTGCAAATGTGGAGTATAATATTTCAGTCTGCACCCAAAGAGAATTCCCGAAGGTGTGGTCTACACCGGCAGAAAGCAGCAGTTCTCCTGTAGTATCTGTAAATTGCTCCAGGTCCCTGAAATAGCTGATTTCACCGCGGAAGGAGGAGTTGGAAATGTTCCCGCTCCATCCGGTTCCGAGTACCAGGTCCTGTTCGGCCAGAATTCCACCGATCAGCTGAAAGTCGTATCCATGGGTATTGAACCTGAAATAACCGGCTGCAGTGACCTGGTCGGCACTGTCGAGCTTGGCCACAAGCTCGATATTGGAAGCGATCCCAGTGTAGTACTGAAGCCTGATGGCGTCGCTGCCCGGCCTTTCAGGGTAATCTACATCAAAATAGGAATATGCATTGAAAATGTCGTTGGGGTTCCAAACATAAGTCTGTCCCCAGTTGATGCGCTGTCGTCCAATGGTTCCTACGAAATCACCTGATATAAATTCAGCATAGGCGCGGTCAAGCATGGAGGTAAATATATACCCGGTTTCCTTGTTGTAAGAGCCATCTGCGGATAGGGTAAGATCCAGCCAGCCAGCATCTTTGCCGATCATGCTGGCATAGCCGGGAAAATTTGAATAGGTGTTTCCCTGGATGAACCTTGTCCTGGACTGAAGGGAGACCTTCAGCCAGTCGGTTGGATAGAGATTCAGGTTCAGCCGGTTATGTACCTGGTTTTCCCATAGCCAACCTGTCTGCTCCATATGATATCCAGTTTGCATATCATTAAGATATCCAGAGAAGGAAATGACAGATTGTGTGTTTCCGGCAATGGAATATGCAAGTAAAAAGAGTATGGTGCTAAGTTTGCGCATATGCGTTATAAGCTGATTCACGGTGTCTGTTATTTGTTTTCGTCGCTGATCACTTTGCCATCTTCGATGGTGACCACCCTCCTGGCTTTCTTGACAACTCGGTTGTCGTGCGTGGAAAAGATAAAGGTGAGGTTCTCTTCCCGGTTGAGCTCTTCCATGATATCCAGTAATGTCTCTGTTGACTTTGAATCCAGGTTGGCTGTGGGCTCATCGGCAAGAATAAACTTTGGTTTAGAAGCAAGAGCACGGGCTACGGCAATTCGTTGCTGCTGTCCGCCCGAAAGTTTTGAGGGCCTGCTGTCTGCCCTGTCTCCCAACCCAACTGCTTTAAGCATTTCCATGGTGCGTTGCTCTCGTTCCTTTTTGGAGCGTTTCTGAAGGTTCATGATGAACTCAACGTTCTCTTTTGCGGTAAGCACGGGGATCAGGTTGTATGATTGGAATACAAAACCGATGTTTCGCATTCTGAAATCGATCAGGGCTGAAGATTTCAGCGTGGAAAGATCCGTGTCATCCACCAATATTTTTCCTTCAGTAGGCGTGTCGAGTCCCCCGATCATATTCAAAAGCGTAGTTTTTCCCGATCCGGAGGGTCCGACAATGGCAGAAAACTCCCCCTCTTCAAAGTCAATGGTGATACCGTTAACTGCATGTACCTTGACTTCTGAACTGTTGTAGATTTTATGAACGTTGTTTAATTCCAGGACTTTCATGATGGTATTTTTTTATTGTTATTCTGTTCTGAGTGCTTCAGCAGGATCCAGCTTCAGTGCTTTAATGGCCGGGTATACCGACGACAGGATACCTGTAAAGATGATGAGCAGGGTTACGGTAATAAAAAATGTATTGGAGATTGTGGGGTAGATATGGGCCGAAAATCCCATGGCTTCGAATCCCTCTGAGGCCCCCGCAAAATTGATCCCGTTTTTGTAGGTGATCACCAGGATGATCTTGCTGATGATCATGCCTGCCACACCGCCAATCAGGGAGAGGAATACAGATTCAGACATGATCATGGTAAATACTCTTTTTTTATTCATGCCAATGGCCGTAAGCATTCCCAGTTCCTTGGTCCTTTCAAGTACCACCATCAGCATGGTGTTGACGATACCAAATGAGAGTGCTGCCAGGATGATGATCATGAATACGGCATTGAATTTTTCAATCATCGATGTCATCATCGCCAGATCAGGCGAGATCTCCTTCCAGTTCTGAACCTCCAGGTTGGGGTGTGCCTCCCTCAATGCTTCAGTAACCTGCTTAGTCTGGTCCCTGTCGGAAATTCGCACAATAACCTTGTGTGCGGCCTGGTCATTCAGGCCAGTAAGTCTCTGCAGGTCATTATTCAACACAAACACCCTGGAGCTTTCATACATGCTGTTGTTGAGGTCATAAATGCCCGCAATCCTGAACATCCCACCGGTCTGTATATTGTCCTTGTCCAGGAAGGTGAGGGTAAGCTTGGAACGCTCCCTGAAGGTCCATGCATGCTCCAGTATCTTTTGCCCGTATTTTTCCGATTCTTTTCCGGAGAGTCGCTTCTGGAGGTCCTTGACAAATAATTGCTGACTTGCATAGCGTTCGCCTGCCATGGGCTTCAGTTTTTCAAGTATCGTTTTCGGCAAACCCTCCGACCGGAGGCTGTCGATGGTGGCATCATCCAGCTCGTAGCGGATGATATTCAGCTCTTTGGCCAGCTCCTCGCCCACCAGGGCCAAGCTATACCTGCTCTCATTTTCAAAAAAGGAACCAGTACCGGGAATGATTGTTTCATAGAGGTTGAAGACCCTTTTTTCTTGTGCAGGATCGATTCCAATCAGCTGAATACCTGTGCTTTTGGTTGCCGTGTGCGCAATGGCATTCACCAACATGCGATTTGTTACGGCATCCACACCAGGGGTTTCACGTATGCTTCTGTTTAACTCCTGGATGCTGTCCAGGGTAAGTTTCAGGTCATTGTTGTCCCTGAATTCTTCCCGGTTCAGCTGAATGTGCGAAATCTCCTTGTTAATGGCCGCATCCACACGCTGTTCCATGGTTCCGTTCATAAGCCCAACGGCAAAAATACCTGCGAAGATCCCGATGGTAACAGAAGCGATCACCACCATGCTTCTGGTCCTGTTCCGCCATACGTTTTTCCATGCTGTTCTTAGTATCATTGGTACTCTTTTTATGCCCTCAGGGCGTTTACAACTTTCAGACTTAATATCTTTCGCAGTGGATTGAAAAGAGACACCAGGACCATGATTCCGACAACGAAGGCCTGCCACAGAAAATATTTATTCACAGGTTCAAAGACCAGTTTGGGTTCGAAATCGTATTGCTCCATCATATGGGCCAACTCTCCTTTAAAGATGATCGGGTGATGGACACCATAGAGAATGATTGGTATGCATACAACACTCCCAATAACCAACCCCATCAGCCCGATAAACATCATTTCATAGGTTATCACCGTGGCCAGTTTTTTCTTTTGCATCCCGATGGCCACAAGCACTCCGAACTCTCTTCTCCGCTCGGCTGTCATCATCAATACCGTCCCAAAGATCCCGAAGGCGATAACCAGGTAAAGAATTCCAATCATAAACATACCGCTGATGTTGTCGGCCTCCATTTGCTGAATCATCACTTCATTCATCTCTTTCCAGTCGACCATGCGGGTGTTTGCCGGGATCTTTCCGGATAACCTGGTTGTGGTTTCTGTTATATTTTCATCTTCGTTTTCTTCCAGGCGCAAGACTACAGAAGTAAGCATACCGGGCGCATTGTACAATTGCTGTGCGATATCCACCGGAAGGTAGATGACCTTATTGTCTAAGTCGGGTGCTGGCTGCCGAATGATTCCCTTGACTTCATATTTTCCTGCAGCAGTGGTTCCATGATACCCCTGCCCCAATAGCACAAGGGTATCACCGATGGATAGTTCAAGGTATTGAGACAACCGGTCCCCAACCCAGGCACCAG
>CAZPTO010000325.1:0-4694 GCA_964589155.1 uncultured Bacteroidaceae bacterium
GCAGTATATTTACCGCATGCCTGAAATAACGGAGCGGAAGCAGGCGTGAATAGACCAGGAAGAAAAGTCCACCTCCCAGCAATAACACCAACAGCGGGGTTCCCCAGGCCAGGTCGCTGAATCCTACGATGATCTTTTCTGCCAGGCTGATCTCTTGCAAATTCCGGGAATTTTAGTCCATGATACCCATTTTTTTCATCAGGAAGCTGGCATTCATGTTTTTCGCCAGGCCCGGCCTGATGCTGTAGTCGAACGTGAGCTCCAGGTCTTTGATAAAGCTCTCAAAACAATAGTTGATTACTTTTCCCTTGTTTTTGTCCTGCAATTTTCCAAGTGCAAGATCATGCGTGGCAATGAAGCAGAGTACATCATGACCGATCGATTTATGAATCAGACCAATGGAGCCTTTTTGTTTGTCGGTGGTATTGGTCCCTTTCAATACTTCATCGAGCAGGATCAGCATTTTGTTTCCCTCCTCCATCAACTTCACAATACGCTCCAGGCGCTTGATCTCTGCAAAGAAATATGATTCATCATCTTTCAGTGAATCTGCGGTGCGCATGCTGCTGTACAGGAGGTAATTTCCGGTGGAAAAATGTTCTGCACAGACAGGACATCCTGCATAGGTCAGTACCATGTTGACCCCAACAGCCCTGAGAAAGGTGGATTTTCCAGCCATGTTGGCACCTGTGATCAGGACCACCCGCTCACTGGTAATCTCGATAGAATTATCCACGCGCCTGCGGGAAGGGATCAACGGGTGCCCAAGTGACGTTGCCTTCATTCCGGTCATCCTTTCGTGAACTTCAGGGTAGGTGAAATCAGGATGATTACCGGCAAAATTTGCGAAGCTGAACAGGGCATCCATGCTCCCGGCAATATCCAGCCATAATTTAAAATCGTCCTTGTGGACGCGGTTCCAACGGGCAAACCGGTGCAGCATAAAAAAGTCAAAAAGAAAGAGCGCATTCAGCACAAATCCTACCAGCAGGTTCAGTCGTTGATCGAACAGGCCCAGGAGCCCGGAGAGTTGCTCAATGGCTTTCGATCCGGATGCACCCTGCTTCCTTGTCTCTTCCAGCCGGGGATGTGAAAATTTCTCTGCTGTCAGGAGTTCCAGCAACACAGCGTAGGTTTTGAGGAAATTGTGTTTTTTCGAAACCTGTGCCTGGAACCGGCTGGTCCGGGAAAGGAATGGGGAAAGCAGTGAAAAGTTGACCAGGATCACCGGGACCAGTAACCTGAAAAGATCCGGGATGAATATGCCTGCAATGATAACAACTGATGATACTGTTGTCATTGCCCATGCAGCAATCCGTGTCCACCTGTACTTTTCAATGAATACATCGCTGTCTGACCACCGGACAATATCTTCAAAAGCATCATCGTCCTTTTTCATAAGCCGTGCATGTGCTGCATAATGCTGACGCAGGTTGATCAATCCTGAAAGTTCCTTAATAATTTCCTGTCTCGTGGCGATTTCATTTTCATCCGTGACAGCTTCCCGGAGGCCCTGAGCAAGCTTGTTGGGTCCTGTGTGGGTGGCCGTCCTGTTGATGTATTGAAAGAGTGAGCCTTCACCGAAAAGGTCCAGGTCGTATGACCATGGATGCTCAGGGTCTGAAAAGTGATGTCCATCCCCAAAGGCGGAAAGATCATTGTCCAGTCCACGGAGTTCTTCCTGGTTGACCCTGATGAGCTCCTGCAGTAATTTTTTGCGGTCGTTCTGGTTCTTATGATAACTGACCAGCGTGAAGAAAAGCACCACCAGGAGTCCGGATGCCAGGAGCAGGATATGAAATTCACTTTTTATGGCGAGTACCAGGAAATATACGGCTGCTGTGATTACCAGCAGACGCAGAATGCTGATCCAAAGAAGCACGTTTTTTTGCCGGTTATGCAATGCCTCAAATTCCGCACTTCTTTTGTTGTATATTGCCGCCTGTCCTGCCCTGTCCATTTTAAGAGATTTCGCCAAAGATAAAAAAACCCGGGCGATTTGCTCCCGGGAGTATAGAGATTCCTTCTTTTTCTTCTATTCCGTAACAATGTTCTATTTACTATCGCAAATTCAGGCTCGTGCTGTCACAGCTTCAGGCTCGTAATATGTTTCTAATCAGAACCAGGTACACGGTTGCACATAGATATTCAACATGGTAACTTCTCCGGCACGCACTTTAAATCTTCCCGGAACATGGGAACTTACATATGCATCTATATAAAATCCAAAAGGCGTTTTCACGAGGTAAGCATACTCACCCTCTGCCAGGGGTAGCTGATAATACCCTGAGGAGTTAGTGCGGACGACCGCATGGGGCTTGATATTCTGATCCGGGTAATAGTAGCAGCCTGACGCGGGAACAGGATAAAAAACGGTATCAGAAAAATCTGTTTTGTATAAGTAAATATCTGTTATCATTGGGACAGGCTGGGTTTCCCCTATCCCGACTGAATCCATCAGTTTGCTGTCATTCAGCAGCATATAATAGTCCAGCCCCGGATCGGTGATTTGTCCGAATACACCCTGCTCGATAGTGGGTTCTTTAATATCCTCTGGTGTGATTGTCACATCAGGTTCTTCAGGACCGCAGGTGATGTGCAGGAATTCTCCGCCTTCGCAACGGAACAATTTCAATGCTTCAGCTCCAAACATTTCCTGGAAGCAAAGCTGGTTGCCGTAATCATACACCCGCATCGTGTAGATCTCATAACCCATGGGGACCAGTATCCTGTTTTCGCCTTCCGAAATGGACGTTTCGGTAAGGAGTTCGTCTCCGCTGTAAATGACGACCCTTGAGCGATAGTATGGTAAAGTATATCCGGTTTGCATGTGCAGGGAATCAGACATCGGCCATCCATACAACGATTCAAAGTACAGGTTGATACAAAACCGATCGATGAAATCGACATCGAAATTCACATATCCGAAATCCCGGGGATGGTGATTGGCTACTCTTACCACCTGTGGGTTCAGATGGGTTGTGTTTTCAGCATATACAGAAAACGGCATCGGCACCGGATCATCTACAAGCGGAGCGAGTCGTGACCCTTCTGCGGGGGTAGCCCAGGTCACAGTTCCGGAAGAATCCACCAGCATAAATTCCGTAAGCCGGTACCTTCCCACATTCAGCCTGAGGCTTTTGGTAACGTACGACTCACCGAAGGTGTAAAACGGAAGGTACTCCTTATCGTATTCCTTCACTCCATCTTTGTTAACGATGGTTACGAGCGCAGCTACGACATCATGATGTTGCGTTGCGGCAGATTTCAGAGCATCGTCAAGGATGGGTTCCATTCCAAATTCAATGGAGCCGGTCAGGGAATCGTCATTCTTATTGCAGCTGAACAGGGTCAGTCCGGCCATGAAGACAGCTGCTGCAAGTATAAAAGAACTGGTACGTTTCATGATCAAATATTTTTTAGTTAAGCATGCAGTTTTGTTGAAAAGCCTTACACATATATAGATGCTGATCACCCCTGAAAAGTTGCGTCTGGTGAGGCAATTTTTCTATCTTTGCCTGCCATGGAATACCTGCGCGATCTTGATCTGCTGTCCCTTTTACTCGTGCTGTTCTCCGCCTTTCTCGTTGGAGCCTCCAAGGCGGGTATCAAGGGAGTGGGGTTGCTTATCGTTCCCCTGATGGCCGGGGTATTCGGTGCGAAGCCTTCCACCGGGATTGTGCTGCCGATGCTGATCATGGCAGATGTGATGGCAGTGATCTACTACCGGAAAAGCGTGAATTGGCGGTATATCATCAAGCTCATGCCCTGGGCACTTATTGGAGTGATTGCAGGGGTGATTACCGGTGACATGATCAATGAAAAATATTTTAAGTGGCTCTTGGGTGTGATCATTATCGCGATGCTGGTTATGTTGATCAATAACGACCGGAAAAAGTCTGATAAGATACCTGATAACCGGATGTTTGCAGCATTGATGGGGTCATCCGGGGGATTTGCCACCATGGTAGGGAATGCCGCCGGACCGGTCTTCTCCATTTACCTGTTGTCTATGAGACTGCCCAAACGCGAGTTCATCGGCACCGGGGCATGGTTTTTTTTCGTGATCAATCTGACCAAAGTGCCGTTCCATATTTTTGTGTGGGAGACCATGGACCTGGAGACCCTGCAGGTGGACCTGGTGTTGTTTCCTCTGATCGTCCTGGGTATGTTGGCCGGGATCCGGATGGTGAACCTGTTTCCTGAAAAGGCATACCGGTATTTTGTGATCATCATGACCTTTATTGCAGCGGTCATCATGCTGCTTTCCTGAGTCACCTTCTCAGCCGGGGCAGTGCACCACATTTTCTGCCATCCTTATCCAGTGAGAAGGGGATACGGATTCCGATAGAAGTCATCCACCCTGAACCGTTGTATGTAATGGTGCTGACACTAGGGATTTCATTCAGCGAAGTGGTTACTTCGGTCACCTCCAGATCGCGTAATCCATGACTGTAGGTCAGGTTCCATGTGAGTAATAAGGGGAACGGGGTAGGGATATCATATTCAACACCCAGGGCCGCCCTGACCGAATAGCCGAAACGGACGGGACGTCCCGCAACATATGTGGATGTTCCATCTGAAAAGTTGCCTGGGAGGGTCTGATAATTAAAATCTGCAGTTCCGGAGGCATAGGCGGGACCTGAAAAATGCGTCAGTACCGCGCCACCCAGGGATGGGACCAGGAACAGTTT
>CAZPTO010000326.1:0-4631 GCA_964589155.1 uncultured Bacteroidaceae bacterium
TTTCATAGTTGCGCCTTTCCAGTTCCTCGATCACACCGATATGCGCCATCCCCCGGGCGCCGCCGCCCGACAGAACCAAAGCTGCTTTTTTACTCATCGTATATTGAAATATTTAATAATATGTCATCGGTTTTTCTGGCGTATAAATATAGATCAAATACCGGAGAATGCATCCTGAATCACTCCTCCTTCATAGTCATCAGGGAAGCTGTGCCCTAAGACGAAACCATGCGAAGTGTCCGAAAACCCTCCACCAGCGATCAGGGCAACCTATTACCCCGGGCATGCCCCCATCGCGGCACCGGTGGATTGGAGCAGTATTCTGTTCAGCAGAAGTTTCCTAAAAAGGGCTCGAACTGAGCAGTCCGACCAGGGTCGCCTGTCAGTCCAGCCCGAGCAACCACACTTTCATGACCGGATTGGTAAATTGTATGCGGCAGCCGATTTATTGATCAATGCCTTCTTTTGCAATGCTTTCAGTGCTTCATTCAGCGTTGAGCGCATCGGCAGTCGGTACTTTTCACGTGCATCTTCCGAGATAATCCCTTCATGCTGTATTATGGCCAGTGCCTGAAGTACAACCCGTTGCACATTGGTAAGCTGATCGAAGATGTCCTGGAAGATATCTGCCTGTGATCGTATGACTTTACTAAACCAAAGCTCCTCAAAACCTTTTACCTGTTGGGCGTGGCTCTTTTCTACGAGGTCAAAAACCGTCGAGGCGAAACATTCGTATTGAAATACAGACCCGGGCCTTGTCCTAATTTTAAAAATGAACAAAACTGAAATTTTTTTGTTTATATTATAAACTTATTTATATTTACAATTTATTTACAATGAAGACAGCTATAAAAAAAGTGTTATTGACACGCATTCTCCTGATCCCTCTCCTGCATAGTGCAAGTACAGGCGAATACAGAAGTGATGAAAAAGCAGAAAGCAGAAGCGAGGAATAAAATATCCTTCATGTAAGGACCATGGAATTCAATGCAAAAAAGCAGCATGAGACAGGGTGCTATTCACGCGACGGGCAGACTTGGTACTCCTTCATGGAGATGAAATCTGAAAAGAATAACAAATAAAAACCGACAGACATGGATCATAAAGAAAAAACATTAACGAGTAAAGAGAGCCTGGAGATCATCTCTGATATGATCAACAGGACGAAACTGAACATACGGCACAGCGCATTTCATCTTTTGTTTTGGGGATGGCTGATCGCTTTGCTGAGTCTTTCTGAATATATCCTCGACAGGTTTTCTGTCTTTGAGCACCCCTGGTGGGTATGGGCACTGACTGTGCCAGGTGTTTTTGTATCCCTGATCTACGGCTTTTCCAAGGGGAAAACGCAATTGGTTCAAAGCTATACCGAACGGATTTACAAGTGGATATGGTTCGCCTTCCTGGTCACCGTCCCCACACTTTTTGTTTTCATGGGTATGGAGCATATGATGCATAAAGTGGGACCGTTTGTATTGCTGTTTGCTGCATATGCAGTGTTTCTTTCCGGTATTGTAATCAAATTCAAACCTCTTATATTTGGCGCAATAAGTATATGGGGCCTGGCTGTCTTCGGCTTCTTCGCCGGTCCGTCCATTGCCCCGTTGGCAGTTCCGGCAGCAGTGATTACCGGCTATTTGATACCGGGATATATGCTAAAAAACAGCGAATCAAAAAATGGCAAAGTATAAAGATCTTGATTCTGTCCTGCATTCGCAGCTCCGGCTGGCAGTTGTTTCGATCCTGATGAACCTGGATGAGGCTGACTTTACCTACATCAGGGAACAGACCAATGCAACAGCTGGCAACCTCAGTGTACAGATCAGTAAACTGAAGGATGCCGGCTATATAAAAGTCGAGAAGAAATTCAAAGGCAATTATCCCCAGACCCGGTGCGCAATCACGCGCCTTGGCAGGGAGCGGTTTGAGGCGTATGTCAACGATCTGAAGGAATATATCAGTGGAACCTGATCATACTGTTGGTTTTCTTATTGAACCACGTCATGATCTCCCCTGCTGATCCAGCCGCTGTAACCACGCTGTCATAACCGGATTGGAAAAGTTGTAGTTTGCATCCGGTTTTTTTCAGCATTCTTTTTTTCCACAATGCATCAATCCCGGCTACGGCTATATGATTTATGTCGGAAAGATCAACAATACCCTGAGCCAGTTCCGACATTCCATATACCTCTAACCCGATTTTTTGTCATTCGCAGATATCTTATTTAAACAACTGTATTTTAGCATGTTATAAATCTCCTATTATCGTCGTGTGCGTTATTCGTCCTCCTTCGCCGGCCTCATGAATGTATAATGTATAGTTGATGATTTCTCCTATCTTTACCCCATCAAAACCAGTGGAATGTTCCTGACCAAAAGATCCAGGAAGTGTGGTAAGCTTTGCGCATTGAGATCCAAGTGACTTCTGTAAAATTAATTATGATCATGAAAAACCATATCATACGCAGGCTGGGAGCATTCCTGGTTGATTACTTGCTCATAATGGGATATGCAGGGATCCTGTTCCTTACCTCCTCCCTGTTCAACACACAAAACATGGGGCCTGTCAGCGGACAAATCACCGGCTTGCTAAGCCTGACGATCCCCGTGTTCCTCTATTTCTACATCTGCGAACAAAGCCCGGCAGGTGCCACCATTGGAAAACGTGTTTTCAAACTGAAAGTCGTTTCACCACTCGGGAGGAACAGTATCTTTGTCAGGAACCTTATCAAATTTCTACCCTGGGAAATTGCACATGCAGGTGTACATTGGGTAATGTATTATTCCAGGCAGGGTACGGAGACGCCTGCCTGGGTGTTTGCACTCCTGGTCGTCCCGCAGGTGCTTGGAGTATTGTACATTGTCTCCCTGTTCCATTCGAAAGGCTCTGGTAGTGTATACGACAGCATTGCTGGAACCAGGGTGTCTATAATCCCCACCCCCCGCATGCCGCAATTGCCCTGAAAACTGGTGACTTTCACCCGTTTTTTTCAGGCTGTCCACCATTTGTCCACCCTGAAAATTAGATATTTCCGCTTATTGACAATACTTTTATCCTGCCAATTGATACAGGCATCCCACCAATAGTTAAAGTAAAGACCAGGTAATCTGAACTTAAAAAGAACTGCCGGGTTTAACTCTGACAACCCTTAAAACCTGCTCCCAACAAGTTCATGTATTTTACATATTAAAAACCATGCATTATGAACTTAAAAAGGAAAATTTCGGAAGGGTCACTTCTGGCCTTAGCGGGTACATTGCTTATATCTTTAAGTAGTTGTGAAAAACAGATTGAAGCAGGACTTGAAGATGTTCTGAAAAGTGCAGGTTCATTCGAGGATTTCGAAGCATCCTACACCGAATCGGAGGCTGTCGAGTTCGAAGAATCATCGGGAAATGACCAGTATTATTGTACCCGGAAGACGGTGAGCCTGACCGAGGGATACAGTGATTATCCGCAATTTGATCCCAACACGCAGGTCATATTCCCCGGAAACCTCTTGCAGGGGAACACGCTCGACATGGCAACACCGAGTGGGATCCCGGTTGAGCGTGGCCCCGGAACGGTGGTGATCACACTGGTAAACGGTGCTGCCTCTGCCAGTCGTCAACTCGATGTGGTAAGTCTCGGCAGTGTGTATGATGCCATGAACGAGATTATTGCCGATAACCCGGGTGACCTTCCTGCGCGCACCACCTACAGTATGGAGCAAATCTCCTCCCGTGAACAGCTGGGTGTGGCACTCCGCGCCGAATACAGTAATCTTACCACCGATGTAAAGGGTTCTTTCAATTATAATTCGGATGTAAGCTACAACCGGTTTCTTGTTCGGCTTACGCAGAGTTATTACACCATCGCTTTTGAAGCGCCCACCGATCCGTCGGAGTTTTTCGGACCGGGTGTTACGTCGGAGCAACTCAGTCAATATATACAGCCTGGCAATCCGGCAGCATACGTATCCAGTGTAACCTACGGACGCATTTTTTACCTGCTGATCCAGTCAACCGATTCATACCAGGAAATGAGGGCCTCCATTGATGCAAGTTTTAATGGCGCGGTAGCGAGCGGTTCCATCGGCGGTGACGTGAAATACGTGAGCGAACTGAGCAGTGTCCAGATCAGCGGATATGCCATCGGTGGAAATTCCAACCAGGCGGCAGCGGCCCTGACAGGTGATTTTGAAGCACTGAGAACGTTTGTTGAAGAAGGTGGCACGATTACCACCGGGCAGCCACTCAGCTACACAGTGAATGCAGCCAATGATCCGGCACAACAACTGAAGGTAAAGGTGGCAACCGAGTATGATATCATTGACTGCTCGCCCTTAAGCGATGCATTGTATGACGGAGTGGCCTGGTACCGCGGTGACATGGGCGTCGAATGGGGCAACATCCTGGGTGCACGTGGGATCATTCGCTGGAAGGACCTGTTTGGTGCCCAAAACAATGACAACAGCCGCGATGCTGTCGTTCCTTTTGGCGGACCGGAATACGCCGGTCTCTGGAATGAAGGCAACCCCGCAGGCGGACGGGCACCTGACTTTCAATTCCAGTCTACGGCATTTACCGGCCGCATGCTGATCCCTGGAACACCCTTGCGAAATACAGATTATACCATCGTCGCCATCGTA
>CAZPTO010000327.1:0-4621 GCA_964589155.1 uncultured Bacteroidaceae bacterium
CCTCTATTTCGGCTTTGCCATCCTCTTTTCCTATACACGGGCTGCCTGGGTGAGCCTGATCGGAGCTGCAGGAGTATGGGCAGTCATTAAGCTGCGGATCAGGCTGGAATGGGTTGTACTGGCAGGCGGGGTGCTTGTGGCATTGTTCTTTATATTTCAACCCATGATCATCATGCGGATGGAGGACAACAGGACAAAATCCTCCGGGGACCTGGCAGAGCATGTTCAGTCCATATATAACATCAGCAATGACCAGTCGAACCTGGAACGAATCAACCGGTGGAGCTGTGCCATCAGGATGTGGAAAGAAAGACCGTTCCTTGGTTTTGGCCCCGGAACCTACCAGTTCGAGTACGCCCGTTTCCAGCGTTCTTATGAACGCACGGAGATCAGTACCAATTTCGGGACCAGGGGAACCGCACACAGTGAATACCTGGGGCCGCTTTCAGAGTCAGGGGTGTTTGGCATGCTCTCCATCCTGTTGGTCATTGGAACGACCATTGCCACCGGTATCAGGGTGCACCTGCGGGCAAAGTCGCGGTTCATCAGGGTATTTTCCCTCGGGATCCTGATCGGGTTGGTTACCTACTATATTCATGGTATCCTCAATAATTTCCTGGATACCGACAAGGCGTCTGCCTTGTTCTGGGGATTCACAGCCATGCTGGTGGCCATGGAGTTGTTCCACATGGAGGAGGGGGAGCGTGGGAATCTGCCAACGGAGGAATCAGGCCCCGGGAAACTCAGCACTGAGAATTGATATGTCATCGAAGATAGATGCACTGCCTTCCAGGATCCCCTGTTTTTTTATGATCGTATTCACATTGGCATCAACGGGGTCATCGTTACGCATCTCGACTTCCAGTTTTTCTGTGCCGAATTCGATTCCTGATTCATTCAGCACCTCCACCAATCCATCAGTAAAGCATAAAAGTTTGGACCGTTCATCCATTTGAACAGTTTGCACTTCTAAAAAAGGCAATTCATCAAGCATGCCCATTCCGACGGATCCATTGGTGAGTTGGACGGTTTCTTTTGATTGTGTTTTGTAGAGTATCGGGGGATTATGTCCTGCATTGACATATTTCAGTTCCCTTGTGTCAAAATTGTATTTTGCAATGAACAGCGTGATGAATTTTTCACCTTTGGCGCTTCTCATCACTCTCCTGTTCAGTTTTTCCAGCAACTGTTCCAGGGGAATCTCTTTATTGAACAAGGCCTGTAGGTTGGCCTGGAAATTTGACATCAAAATGGCTGCAGAGATCCCTTTTCCCGATACGTCCGCAATGCAGAAACCGATTTCCGTATCGTTGAGTTCGATTACATCATAATAATCACCTCCTACTTCGAAATGCGGATGGTAAAATGCAAACATTTTAATGTGTCCATTGTCCGGAAGTTGCTCTTTTTTAGGAATGAGCATGGACTGCATTTTACTTGCCAGCTCCATCTCTCTTTTGAGGGCCTCCTGCCTGAGGGTCTCCCTGAAGAGGCGTTTGTTCTCGATCGCTACGATGATGACATTGGAAAGCGTCTGTATGAATCGCTGGTGTTTCAAAATGGGGCTCATGCCTTCGCCCTCCTCTTCGATATCGCCGATTAGCACAAAAGCGATGGGCTCATCCTTGTGGGTGACCGGGATCACAATATCCAGGGGTTCAGGAAAAAGTTCAGGTTCCGACGTGACATGACTTATTTCATCATATTTTAACAGGTCGGCTGATATATCAAGCTTTTCAAAAAAGTCCTCTTCGAATCCGGAGTTCAGGATGCATTCCCATCTTTCACCCATTTTGATCACCATCACCTTACCAATCGATAGGTCATGGGTTAGTAGTTTTTCGAATCTGCGGGTCAGTTCATCGACCGATACATTTTCATTGATGGCCAGGGTGATTTCCAGCAGTGCATTCAATTTGAATGTTGATATTTCTAATCTGTTCTGGAATTTTGGCATGAGATGACAAATTGATCTGTTTTGATCCTCTATTTTTTCACGCGCTCTGAATAGGAACGATCACGGGTGTCCACCTTGATGGTTTCCCCCTGCTCAATAAAGATCGGCACCATTACCGTGGCACCCGTTTCAAGTGTTGCTGGTTTCAGGGCCGTAGATGACGATGTATCTCCCCTGACACCGGGTTCAGAATATGTGATCTCCAGTTCGACGAAAGGGGGAAGCTCACATGATAACGGTGTTTCATTGTCGGCGTGAACAACGATCTCTACTTCCTGCCCCTCTTTCATCAGGTCAGCATTTTCCACGAGACTTTCTTCGATAACGATCTGTTCAAATGTTTCCAGGTGCATGAAATTATATCCCAGGTCATCCTTGTAAAGGAACTGGTAAGGACGTCTTTCAACACGCGCAGTATTTACTTTTACGCCAGAAGTAAAGGTATTATCTACCACTTTTCCTGTGGTGAGACTTTTTAATTTTGTTCTTACAAAAGCCGGACCCTTTCCGGGTTTCACATGTTGAAACTGCACGATCGCATAGAGGTCATTATTATATTCCAATACAAGTCCGTTTCTGAAATCTGAAGTTGAAGCCATTATTCTGTTTTTACGATGATTAACGGTTGCAAAATAAAGAAATTAATTGTTTATATGGTAATATTCCTGTTATGTCAGAGGACTTTCTTCTTTGGAATGGTTGCAATAAAGTCCTTCAGGTAAAAGGGTTCGAAGTAGGCAGTATCTTCGAATTCCTTGTTGAGGAACTTCTCGATTGCCAGGGGGACCATCTGACTGGCAGAGGGTTCGATACCTGTGATAATATGTGCATTTTTATGCCGGATCGTCCCTTTGATCTTTTCTGCACCATTTCCGAAAAATACAACATGGTTTTTATGGAGTATTTTATCGAAGCTGTTTTCTTCCACGATGATTGCGGAAACTGGTTCTGTTTCCTCCAGCCGATCGTTGTAGACAGCGGTGAATACCTCCATACGCCTTGCATCAATCATCGGGCAAAAAAGGAGGTCAGGGTATTCCTGGTACAATTTCTGGACTTCCTGGTTCTCCTTTGCTGTGAGTGTTATGGATTGCAGGGTGATGATGCCTGTCACCGGAATATTTTGTGCATAAGCGATCCCTTTTGCTGCAGATACACCAATCCTCAGTCCGGTATATGAGCCGGGACCTTTGCTGACTGCGATTGCATCCAGATGTGCTGTTTTCTTCCCGGCCTCTTTGAGTACTTCTTCTATGAACAGGGTCAGCAGGGTACCGTGGGAACGGTCTTCCGAGCTCTCCCTGGTTGCCAGCAGCCGATCCCCTTCACTGAGTGCTACGGAACAGACATTCGTGGCAGTTTCAAGATGAAGGATTAATGGTTTTTTCTGCATAAACTGTGATAATACTGGTTCCTAATCCCCGGAGAATAATCGGTCCTCCGGGACTATCTCTACATTCATTCCGTCGCTGAGGTCCTTGGATAGGGCTGAGTATGGTGCGATAATCACCTCGTCCCCGGGATCGATTCCTTCAAGGATTTCAATGTAGTTATTGTCCTGGATTCCTGTTTTTACTTGTTGCATCAATGCTTTGCCATTCTCTACAATGAACACCACAGTGACCTTTTCCTGTTCCGCATCTGCCATGGTCTGTTGAGTGGAGATGCTCACATCTCCGCCACTGCTGACAGTACCTTCGGTTTGCTCATCCTCTTTTTCTTCCGCTCCGGTTTCTTCGTCTTCCTTACCGGGAACCCTGGTTGTGACTGCCTGGATAGGTATGGAATACGTCCCTTTTCTTACTTCTGTCTGGATATCAGCCGTAGCAGACATCCCTGGTCGCAGCGGATATGGATTTGTTGCACTGACCTTATCTTTATAGGATTCAGGCAGCAATCTGATCTTCACATTAAAATTGGTTACCTGGTCAGTAGTAATCCCGGTGACATTTGCAGAGACAGGAATCTCCGTGACCACACCCTTGAATTTTGTATCGAGATAGGCATCCACTTCGATCAGTGCGGTGTCCAGGTGGGCCACCCTGACAATATCATTTTCGTTTACTTCGACTTCGACCTCCATCATGCTGAGGTCAGCAAGCCGGAGGATCTCTGTTCCAGACATCAGTTCGGTACCCACTACCCGCTCTCCAAGTTCAACATTCAGGGCGGAAATGGTACCGCTCATGGGTGCAAAAATCGAAGTTTTTTCAAGGTTTTCTTCGGCCTCCTCGAGTCCTGCCTGTGCACTGGCTACGGAAAATTCAGCTGCTTCTTTTTCTGCTCTGGCGGTAAAAAAATTGGTTTCAGACTGTTCATATTCAGCTTCTGAGATAGCATTTTGTTCATATAACTGCTTGTTTCTCTCGAAATCCAGTTTGCTTAATTGAAGTTGTGCTTCCGCCTGTTTCAGTCTCGCTTTTGCGTTGTTGAGCGAAGCTTCAGCCCTGTTGCGTATCATGATATAGTTGTCCGGCTTGATCTTCAGCAGGAACTGTCCTTTTTCCACATTATCGCCCTCTTTGACCGCCAGTTCAACGATCTCCCCCGAAACATCCGGTGAGATTTTTACTTCTGTCTCGGGCTGGATCTTTCCATTGGCTGTGATGATCTCGGTAATGTCACGTTGCGCTCCTTTTTCAACGGCAACTTTGATGTAGGCTT
>CAZPTO010000328.1:0-4594 GCA_964589155.1 uncultured Bacteroidaceae bacterium
TACAGGAATCCGAACAGCCACAGGAGAACACGGTTATGTTGACCTGGCATTTGACAGATTGTACAGAAATTAAGTTGCGCAGCTCGAAATAACCAATGCATTGTTTCATAAGTGTGCAAAATCTAAGAGAATGCACGGCATGTTTCGCGAAGATGCGCTCGCGCGGATTTCAGGTGTATTTTGCCGAACGGCGCACACTCAGCCTCTACCTGCCGGTGATCACCACCCGCTCTGCGCCGCGATATTCTTCCGTGCACATTTCAACCAGGTACACACCGGGAGGCAGTGCAACAGGCGGGGTCCATTCTATCATATGTCTTCCAACCCGCATTTCATCGTCCACAAGGGATTCGAGCACCCTGCCGTCGGCCGCGATCACCCTGAGATTCACGTGGGTGGTTTCAGCCAGGTCGAAAGTGATGCGTGCATGAATACCCGCGGGATCCATCGCTACCGGGAAGAGCTGGAATACACCTGGTGCACCTACTATCTCCGCCTTGATAGCGGTCAGGATGACCGACACTTCGTTGCCGGGTTCGCTGAAGTTACCGTGGATATCCGCGGCACATACCACATAGTTGTATGCCGATGCTTCACCCTGGAGGTCGCTGTCGTTATACGACGCACCCCTGGTTACTGCGATGGGTTGTGCAGCCGACGGGTCAATGCCGGTTTCCGTATCGCGGTAGATGGCATAACCTGCCAGGTCAGCTTCCGCATTCGCGGTCCAGTTCAGCTGCACGGTGCCATCCACAAGCCGCGCCGAGAGGTTCATAGGTGCAAGCGGTGCCAGGTTATCGACCGAATATCCGCTCACCGGCCTGGAGTCGAAATACACGTCCGGATTGCTGGTATGGGCGGACACCATGAAGCTGTGCATGCCATCGTTCCCCGCCATGGAATCGTTAACCGTGGCGCAGGTGTAAGCATACACCGGCAGCTTGTGCGCCGGCTGGTTGGCTACCCATTCCCAGTAGGTCGCCTCGCCGTTGGATTTTGTGGTTCTCAGGATCTGTCCGGCATCTGTATTTACCGTATATATCCCGGTCCCAGCCAGCAGCGACATCCATGCTTCGCTCGCCACCATCGATTTCTTGTCTGAATCGATCGTCCGCCAGATGCTGTAATGGGTCAGGAAGCTGTTGTCAATATCCAGCCCGGATGCCTTCCATCGAATAATCACTTTCCCTCCCTGGTCATGCGGTACATCAACAACCTCTTCGATGCTGCATGAGAGATCAATAGAATCCTCGGTCGCAAATTCAGACCCCAAATATCCATGATCAATGGCCTGAACACTCCAATACAACCCACTATTGATTAGCGATCCTGCAAGACTTTCCAGGCTCAGGGTCCATGTATCCACCTGCTGGACATTGCCCATCCTCACTACCCTGCGTGTTCCGTCACCCGCCGACATAGTGGATTTTATATCTTCTCCGCCTGGAACCGTTCCGATCCTGAGATTGTAGGTCAGACCCGGGGAGGGAGTGAAATCATCCGAAGCACGATCCCATTGAAAATTGAAAGAAGCCCCTTCCATTGTGACATCCAGGTTTCCGGGGGATTCGGGCGGATTGTTGACAATCTGGATATTATTGCGATAAGAACGGACATTCCCGGTCCCATAGCCGAACAGAATAATATCCAGGGTTCCGTCATTGTTGATATCTGCCCAACGCGCCGCACCGTCCCTAACCCCGGGTAATTCAATACCGCTTTCCACAAAATGATCCTGACCCTCGTTGCGAAAGATACTGGTGATTTTTTCACCGCCATTCCCGGTGATCATAAAATCGAGATCCCCGTCGTTGTCATAATCGCCCCACTGCACGGAAGAATCAAAAACCCCGGGGAAGTAGGTGGGCAGGGGCTCAAACCTGTTTCTTCCCTTATTCTGGAAGACCAGGGTAAGACGAGCCGTTAGAAACAAAGTACCTGGTTCCCCGGTAAATAACTCCGGGTACATCTCTTGCAGCTCATCGTAATTTCCCCGCCCTGTAAGGATAAAATCAAGATCCCCGTCACTGTCGTAGTCTCCCCATGCAACTGCACCATCCTTCAATCCCGGCAGGTTGCATGAAGCGGGAGTAAAGGAGTTTCCACCGAGGTTTTCATAGATCTTGGTTGCATATTCATCACCCTCCACCTCGCCCGACAACATAACGTCCAGGTCCCCGTCGTGGTCGTAATCCCCCCAGCCACCATCCACATACCTGAAACCAGTAAGATCAATTTGCAGTTCCTCGAACCGGTTATCTCCCTGGTTGATATAAATTTTGGTCACCAGGTTATCGCTTCCATGGCAACCTGATACCAGGAGGTCCAGGTCCCCGTCATTGTCGCAGTCACCCCATGTTACCACTCCCTTGCGGACACTGGTAATATCATGACTGACAACGCTGAAAGAGCCTCCCAGGTTTTCATAGATAAACAGGGAGGTTTCCTCATCAGAAGACTTGCGGCCGGAAAAGATAAAGTCCAGGTCGCCATCATTGTCATAATCGCCCCATTCCATGTCTGCCTGGTCGACACCTTGCAGCTCAATATCTGCCCGGGTAAATATTCCGTTCCGGTTCGAATAGATTTCCGTAAAATACCTGTGTATACCATGGTAGTCACCACGCCCGCATATCAATATATCCAGGTCACCATCATTGTCATAATCGCCCATATCCAGCTCCCCATAACGAAAATCATTATCACTGATAATCTGAACCCCTGTATAAATCGCCTCGAGGGTTGTGAAACTTCCACCGTTTATAAAACCGGACGCACAAGTGGACTGATCCAATGACTGTACCTCCCAGATATAGGTAGACCCTGGAGTCAATCCGCCTATCCTGTAGCGCGTATTGCCCTGCATGTTCCCCGTTCCCGTTGTCATTGGGGTGCCATCATCCAGAGATAGCGAAGAGACGATTACCTGGTTGCCGGAGGGAAGGTTCTTTAAAAGATTCAAATTATAGTGCAACGACTGCACCGGCGTTTCCTCGTCAGAACCCGGTTCCCATGTCAGGATAGCTTCTTTATCCGACACCTGTGCCTGGAGATTGGATGGCCCCTGTGGAGGATTTCCTGCCGAAGTTGTATTGTTCAGGAATACTTTCGTAACCCCGAAACCACCGGCATCTCCGCAAAGCAGGATGTCAGGATCCCCGTCATGGTCGCAATCACCCCATTCAACCGATCCCCTGTCAAGACCCGGAAACCCTGCATCAACCGGGGTAAATGAATTACCGTTGTTATTTTTATAAAGAGTTGTTTTTCTCTCCCCACCCGGCCAACCGGATATGATCAGGTCAGGATCACCATCAAGGTCATAATCCGCCCAATCAGCATCTGCATTTACAAAACCACTGAAAGATAGAGTGGTCTTGCTGAATCCACCTTCATCGTTTTCATACAATTCAGTGACATACCCGGTGATACCATCATACCCGCTGATGAGCAGATCAGGATCACCATCATTGTCAAAATCACTCCATGCAAGGGCACCACCATTAACACCAGTGAAAAGATCACCTGTCTGTTCAAATAATCCGTTGTTATTCTCATAGAGTCGTGTTATTCTTTCCGAACCAAGAATGCCACTCAGTACAAAATCCATATCCCCATCACGGTCATAATCGGCAACAGCTACCCTGCCTTCTCTGACATCCACAGCTACTTGCACTTCATGGTAAGAATCATGATAATAGGGATAACCCAGCTGCTCCTGGAAATAGATCCTGGTCTTGCTAAGATTATCTTCGTCCTGGCCGGTCACCAGGAGATCAACATCCCCATCATTATCGAAATCCGCCCATTGGGTGCAGGCGTTCCAGAATTCCCCGATAGTATTACTTATGGTTGTAAAATCGCCCTCATCATATGTATACATCACCGATGCCTTCATACCGGTTGGAGATGTTCCCGTAAGAAAAAGATCCGGTTGGTTGTCCCTGTTTCCATCTGTCCAGGAAAGATCGGCGTGGTTAACATATAGCATGCTTTCATTTGCATCGCTGAAATCATTGGAGCCGTTGTTGGCATATACAGCTGAAAAATCATCGCCGCTCATGATGATATCAAGATCGCCATCAGCATCATAGTCTCCCCAAACTGCTTTCCCACTTCGTATGCCGGGCAATGAGAGGGGAAGTTCGCTGAACAGGGCGGATCCTGATCCACCACCGAACTCATCCGCACCAATATCAGGTGTGGAAAGATGGCGCAAATCCCCGTCGATATCATCACTTACCGAAACAAGCGGAGTGGCTGCCCCCTTCAATGCCTCATTGGAGGCATGCAGGTCGGCATCACTGGTGAAACCGGGATCCACTGAAATGCAGTTCTCGTGGTAGCCGTTGCCTTCTCTCAGT
Source organism: uncultured Bacteroidaceae bacterium (assembly GCA_964589155.1). Lineage (GTDB taxonomy): Bacteria > Bacteroidota > Bacteroidia > Bacteroidales > M55B112. The sequence continues at coordinate 4,365 of CAZPTO010000328.1, forward strand.
TCATCGATGTTGGTTTTCAGATCGTTAAACATGGCCAGGTTGGGTCCCGTGGTATAGATATCGTTGTAGTCCGACCCGCTGATCGCTGAAGTGGTGGTCACATAATACGCATACCCTCCACCCGTGTTGGCGAAGATATTGTTCAGCAGGTGGATGTTGCTACCGCTTGTTGAATAGAATGCCCTGCCGTCGGAGGCATCCGTCGAAGTGATGTGGATGCTGTTATAATA
>CAZPTO010000329.1:0-4580 GCA_964589155.1 uncultured Bacteroidaceae bacterium
GCCTGCGGAGGCTGCTCATATGATGATAATGCACCTTCAATAGATGTCAATGCATAAATCACTGTTTTTAACAGGGACAAAAACGTATCTCTCTCAGGCAAAAAAAATGCCCCATCTCTGGGGCATTCTCCGGATCCATTCAACGAATGAACGTGTTTGAAAATAGATCCTTAGTTGAATATAATTTCAAGATTTGCGATGGACTTCGGATTGTAGGGTGACAGGCCATTTAATCTTTCCGTAACCTCCGTGTATTCATCTCCCGGCATGGTTCCTCCCTGGACAAACCCATTGTCGTCGAAATACCCGGGTGCCTCGGTATGTGTCAGCCACGCATCCAGGCGCTCCTGGCTGGCATTCGGCCATACTGTAAGTACTTCATTGGTGAATACATTTTTAATGGAGTATTCTTCGAGAAGTACCTCCCTGCCGGTCGCATCAAGTGTGCTCAATGGAAGTCCAACCTCGGCAGCTGCAACATCACGACCCGTTTCAGCACTGGCAACGAAGGCCCAGTTGTAACCGGTGGTGGTGGTCAGCAGCTTGGCATTGGGATGACTTGAGTTTCCGTATACATCCACTTTGTCATCTTTTTTACCCACGAACATCTTCATTGCATTCATTGCAAAAGGCTCCAGCAACGGATCAATGGAAGGAAGGTCGGCAATGGAGACGATCATATGTGCATCGTAACCGAATTCCCCCGCTTCACTGTAATCTGTACGGAACATGGCCTCGCCAAGTTCTGCATCTTCCCTCCTGTTGATATTGTAGGGCTTCAGCAATGCAATACCGGCACGCGGGTTTTCATTCCAGAAGATCTGCAATCCCTTGCCTCCATCTGCGTTCCCCTCAGATTCGGCATCAGTCAGCGTCAATCCATAATCCCACACCTGGTCTTCAAATTCGGGTGCTGCCACAACTACAACATTCTTGATCCTGCCATCCTCGGCACTCTCATAGGAAAGTGTTTTGATGCGGTCAATATCATAGATGCTGATGGTCCGGATGATGCCCTCGACGATCTCTCCGGCAGATTCCCCGATACGGATAAAGAATCTCAGGTGACTGTACACATGATTGCCTTTCATGGTATCAATGGCCACGCTCTTCTTCGTGGATACATCCTGCGAAATCGCATCAGGAATATCCACAGAGAATTTTTCAGGAAGGATCCCGTGATCTTCTCCCCCCGTGAATGGGTCTGTTTCACATGCAGTGAAAAACAATGTGCCTGTAATCAAGACGACAAACGAAATGAAACTTAACTTTTTCATGATTTCTGATTTTTAGTTATTAATTCTGATCTTTTGTTTTCGCGCTTTCTCGTGTTCAGTAATAGCACACAGTCACCCACCCGTTACCCCTATCTTTTTTTAATAAAATTTTAAATATTTTTCTGAAAGCCTCTTAATGATATGATATTGAAGTACTTAAATAATTTAATAATTCCGCGCTTAAGGCGAAATATTCAGCGGATGAATCTTCATCCCGTGATACACCGGGCTGAAATATGAGAAGGTTCCGGGGAATCTGTTGATATGAAATGGAATGTATGCATCCCATTTTGGAACCACATCTAACCGGGCAAGAGCATCATTTTGATGATTCGGATTCCGGATGTAACATCATGAAATTGCCGATGGTATGTTGAAGCACTGTACCGAACGTATGCCGCCACGGGCGAAAAGATAACAGGATGCTATTATTAAAAACAGGTTAACAATACCTCAGGGATTGAATACAATCGTATCGCGCAACACAGAGGTAGCTGCAAAATAGCCGATGGCACCACGTGAAAGATTGGTAAACGGATCCCCAGGCTTCACATCGAACAATCCACCGTTCCAGGCAGTCTCCGACAGCATCCCGCGCAAAAATTCAGCATAGCCGTCAGAGAGCGATTCCTTGGTGATCACCACGTGGGTACCGGGTGGAAAGAACACGCGGTCCTGCGGAGGAGAAAAGAGTTCGTTCACATCTACGGTCAGGGCATCAAAAAAATACCCATAGACCACCGCGTGGTTCCGGTCATCGGGAAGGGTATCGTATCCCGGGAGGTGTGACCAGTCCATTTCGAGCTTCATCATGGAGGGCGCATCACTGCCTGTAAACCGCAACTCATAGAGCGTCGGCTGTTCCCTCACCTGGTAGTAGGTCGGGAAACGGACCGGGGTCACGGCTTCCATCCGTGCAACCGCAGTGCATTCAAAATCATTCACCCTGACCAGCAATCTATAGGTCTTGTTCACCACGCCCTGCACATTTTCACCGGTAAGGTAAATCCCTGACCTACCGGGATCTTCCTGCAGGGTGATGACCGTATCACCATCTGACAGGTACACCTCCGCGCCGGAGACCGGTCGCGGTGTACCATTGATTTCATAAACAGGAAGGGACAATTTCACCTCGTGGGCACGACGTTCATTGGTGATCTTTGCTTCCACTACGAGTCGCAGCTCATTTTCGTATTCCAGTTCCCAGTCCACCTTCTCCTGGCAGGACTGGATCATCAGCATGCTGAAAAGGAATGGAAGTAACACATATGTAACGCCAGGAAAATTAACAGATACAGTGCCGGTCCGGGCAGCACGATCAGGCCCTGCGTCTGCCCGAATGCCTGTTCGGTCAACACTCAGCTGCGCAGTGGTTATCAACAATGAAAAGAAACTGCGCAAACACTGCGTGTAGGAACTGGTCTTCCGTTGCATCTGAAATTGAATCAGCCGCATCGTGTTGCTGCGCAAAAATTGTTGAATGATATGATGTACGTTTCTCTTCATCTTAAAATCTGAAATGATAGCTGATGGACGGAATAATGCTATACAGGTAAAATTGCGTCGGAATCAGGTCGGGTGTGGTATAGAAATTATAGGGGGTGACCAGCTGGTCGAACTGGTTCTCGATCTTATTGAAATGAATGGCCACGGGGTTTTTCCGTCCATAAAGATTATATACCGAAAAGATCAGTTCATGGCCGAACCTCCCTTCTTTCTTCCGGAGGTCCCAGTTGAGTGCCACATCCAACCGGTGGTAATCCGGCAATCGGTCGTTGTTTCTTTTAAAATAGATGGGTACCTGGATGTTTTCATAATAATAGAATGCTGTCGGTGCCGTAAAGGGCGAGCCGGTCATATAGATAAAATTGGCCGACAAATCGAGCCGGGGCCGCAGCCGGTAAGAAAAGAAAACCGAGAAGTCGTGCGGCCGGTCGCCATAAGAGGGATAGGGATTCCCGCTGTTGATACCACCGATGGTATACAGGGATCGCGACCAGGTATAGGAGAGCCAACCGTTGAGCCTGCCTGACTTCCTGGACAGCATGGTCTCGATACCATATGCATTTCCTGTTCCAAAGCGCAATTCATTCTCAATGAATGGATTCATCAGCAGCTGTGCATGGTCCCGGTAATCGATCTGGTTGCGCATGTATTTATAATATACCTCAGATTCCAGCTTCAGACCATGATTACCGATCCGGTGTGTATACCCCAGGGTCAGCTGGTCGGCACGCTGAGGTTTGATCTGCGGACCACTGGGCAACCATACTTCAAGGGTGGAAAAAGGGCTGATGGAATTGGTGATCAGGTGCTCGAACTGGCTGGTCCGGCTGTAACTGAACTGCAACAGGTCAGTATTATCAAGTTCAACCACCAGCGCGAGGCGGGGATCTCCCGTGACATGGGTGTGATAGATCTGTCCGGCTGCAAAATGTGCCGAATCCAGCCGGTTGTCCTCAAAACTATATTCCACGGCCGGACCGATGTTGTTCCAGGCAGTAAGACGAAAGCCTACCCTGAGCGAGACCTTTTCAGACAGGAGCAACTGGTTACTGAAATAGAGATTACTTTCATTGGCATTGCGCGTGGAGATCTCAAAGGGGAGTGGCAACACCCGGTTGTTGCGGTAAAAATTCCCCGGGTTCATATAATGCTGGGCGATCCGTGCCCCGAACCTGAACGTATTTGAAGGGGAAATATACCAGGTAAAGTCACTTTTAATCGTGAAATTGTCAATGTGCGCGTTCCAGTAATCGCCATTCTCAATATTGGTTTTCAGGAAGTAATCGTAACGGCTGGCATACAGGGTGGTGTTGGAAAAGAGTTGATCGGAGAAAAGATGGTTCCAGCGCAAGGTTGCTGCGGCATTCTGCCAGTTGATCCCGTTGATACCTCCCGCACCGGATGCCACCTCAAAATTATCTTCACTGTTGTAAATCGAAAAATAGACCCTGTTCCGGTCATTGATCCTGTAGTTGACCTTGAAATGAAGGTCTGAAAAGTGCAGATCCTGCAGGTCACTGTTCGAGCGTTGCAGGGGCTTCAGAAAATAGGACCGCCGGCCTGAGAGAAAATAAGAAACATGATCCTTCCAGATCGGGCCTTCAATGGACAGGCGTGAAGAGAGCAACCCAAAGCTGCCATCCATTCCGAAGCGTTGCATGTTCCCGTCTTTGGTACGTATGTCCACCAATGAGGATAGCCGCCCACCGTACTTAGCGGGAAAATCGCCTTTGTACACCTGGATATCCCTGACCGCGTCGGGGACAATGGTAGAGAAAAGTCCCAGCATATGGGTCG
>CAZPTO010000330.1:0-4575 GCA_964589155.1 uncultured Bacteroidaceae bacterium
CTCCACCAGGAGGGCGGTGATGGGCGCGTATTGCATTGCGTAGTGGTCGCCCTTATTGATCACCACCTCAGGGATAATAGGTTCTGCCTGCTGGGCAATAAAACCCATTTGCTTCCCCTGTGTCCTGCGCTGATCATCTTTCCAGTAGAAATTAACTCCCTGGAGTGACAAAACTTTATCAAGCGCATCGCTGATGGGTTCGACATCTTCTTTCAAACGGGCATCGCTCTCACTCGACCAGGCCAGGTTACCCCCGGCATCTCCGTTGACATAGAACGTCAGCTTACTTGTATTGTTCTCACCATTACCGTTGATCACCAGGTTCTTGCTTTCAAAGCTGCCCCATACCAGGGGCTGATTTGTTTCCGAATTGGCAATATAGAGCAGGTTCGATCCATCTTCATTTTTTCCTGCCTGGTTCCCGATAAAAATATTATTGGACCCATTGACCAGTGCATTTCCTGCCTGAAAGCCGAGGACCACATTATTTGAAGCAGCACCTTCCGACCCATAATAGCCCAGACCGCCCGCACCAGAACCAATGATTACATTGCCATTCCCGGATTTTAATGTACTCCCTGCACCGCTTCCAATCGCAACATTACTTGAACCGTCTTCATTGCCAAAGCCGGCGTGGACACCCAAAAATATGTTATTTGCTCCTGTTATATTACGGGATCCCGACGATGTACCCAGGAAAACGTTTTTAGCACCTGTGGTATTGGAAATTCCTGAAGCATCCCCGATAAAAGTATTGGACGACGCCAGGTTGTTTAATCCTGCACTGCATCCTACCATCGTGTTAAACCCTGATATCGTGCTGGAGTATCCCGACTTATACCCGACATAGGTATTCCTGTTCCCGATATCCAGTGAGCCGGGATTTGGTGGATTATCCGGATTCAGACCAATATGACTGTGACCAGCCATATACCCAATGAAAATATTTTCATTTCCATACATATTCGCACGCCCGGCCTGGTACCCAATAAATGAATTATAAAGACCTATTGTATTGTTTCTCCCGGCCTGGTAGCCAAGGAATGAGTTGTAGAGTCCCGCACTATTATTGATCCCAGCTTCATGACCTATGAAATAATTATCAGGATCGAGTTGCAGGAAATATCCAACTCCTGCCTTGGTTCTTTTGTTATAACCACCGACCGCAAATCCCCCTTTGATTCCCTTGGCCGGTGTATCGTTTACGTAGATCCTGACACTATCCGGCGTGACTTTGAAATAGGTATCCGTGTCCAGGGCCTTGTTCTTCTTATTGTATCCACCCACTGCAAATCCCCCTTTCATTCCTTTCACAGATTCCACAGAATCGGTAAAGGCCCATACGCCATCCTCGTATACGGCAAAAACCGGGTACCCGTCGGCCCTTCTCACCATAAACAGAGCCTCTTCATCGGGAACAGATGATTTGCCTCCGACCGAAAGGGAAGCAAGATTTTGATTGACACCACTTGCAGACAGGGAATAAGGTACCGGCCTCAATGCCTGCACACCCAGTTGCACAGGACCGTTACCTGCATCGATGGTTAGCTCCAGGAAATGTGCTCCGGCGCTCCAGTCAATATCAGCAGGGACAGGTAAGGATCCACCGGTTTTAAGCGCAGCATCTCCACACAGCACCAGGTTGAAAAGACCATATTCGTTGGTCCGGGTAGCGTGTGTTTCCTGCCAGACCAGGCCTCCATCTTCGGCCCCCTTGCGAATTCCGGCGATAACAGTAATGTCCGCTTCACTTAGCAGGTCTCCACCGTCCGTCCTCGCCACCGCCTGGAAATTGAATCCCGGACTGGATTGAGACCACAATGCGGGTGATATAATGAGACCCAGCAACAATAAAAACATCACATATGCATGGGTCCCCGGATTTTTTGTAAGTTTATTCGAATTCATTTTGAAAGTATTTTAGGGTTGACTGTCATTTTCAATCATCAAGGGATGTAAAATAGTTTGATTGATAAGTAAAAGTAAAAAAACGAAATCAATACAACAGGTCATGTTTGTGTTATTTTAAATGTGGATTGTATTTTCTGTTAAATGCTTAGAATAAAAATTAACGCAACCACTCAAATGAAAACCGCCATCACCATTGCTTTTTTCCTGTTCTTGTTTTTCCAGCAAGGATTTGCACAGGACAATGCCTCCTTCACATTGGGTGAATTCAATTATCTGCCCGGGCAGGCCGATCATTGTCCGGAAGGCTATACTTGTTCCACCTTCGTTGTGGAATGTTCCGGTGCTGATCCGGCCAAAGGCATCATTGCCCATGCGCCTTTCACCGGTGAAAGACCGAAAGGACTGATTATGCTATTCAAGGGAGGAGAAGGAACTTCCTTCTGGACCCAACCTCTGGTTGCATTTCAAATGGCAGAGGATTTTCGGAAGGCGGGTTTCAGCATTGTACAGGTCAAATGGATCGATTCCTGGCTGCTCTCTTCACCCGGCGTTGATGCAGGGATTGCGCATCTTGCATCGCGACCTGCAACTGTGATTAAACAGGTATATGAGGATTTTTACCTGCCACTTGAAAAAAGAGCAGACAAAGATGATTTTACCGGGTTTTGCCTGACGGGGAACAGTGGTGGTGCATCCCAGATATCCTATGCGCTCAGTCATTATGGACTGGATAGCCTGTTCGATGTAGTTGTACCGACAGGCGGTCCACCCCATGCCACGCTTGCAAAATCGATGCTGCAGCGACCGGGAGAAGAAGAATACTGGTACGGGGAAAAACGAAGGGCATTTATCGATAAGGGATTTGGTTTTTTTGACGGCAACGGCTCCGGAGTACGTTTCGACACCTCTTTCGTTGACAGGTGGATTGAGGAAAGTGTTGCCACAGGGGGAAGTGATTATTACCATCCGGATACCCGTCTGCATTTCATTATTGGTGCAGATGACAGGGACATGTACCATGTAGCCACGGACTATATCTACCGGCTGTTCGAGGAGGGAAACCCGGATATAACCCTCGAGATCGTACCCGGCACTCCCCACAATATCCTCCGAACCGAAGCCGGAAAAGCTGCGCTTACCAGTGCCATTATGGGACATAACAGGCCGAAATCGAGCATTCTGTCGGAAAGGGATTCTTTGGTACCGACTTATACCAATATCAGGTATGGAATACATGAACGAAACGTGTTTGACTTCTGGCAGGCGGAATCAGTGGAACCCACCCCGCTTGTGATCTGGATCCACGGGGGAGGATTTAATAGTGGCGATAAAACATCGGCACTTAACCAGGAGAACGCGGAGTATTTAAAAAGATGCCTGGAACAAGGGGTGTCCTTTGCGGCGATCAATTACCGGTATGCCACAACCACCCGGCTGGATTCAATTATGCTGGATGCAGCACGGGCGGTCCAGTTTTTCAGGAGCAAGTCCGGGAGACTCAATATAGATAAGAATAAGATAGCAGCTTACGGGGGTTCTGCCGGAGGAGGGATCTCCCTGTGGCTGGCGGTGCATGATGAACTTGCTGATCCGACAAGCAATGATCCGGTATTGCGGGAATCATCAAAGTTAACTGTAGCCGGGCATCTGAGATCCCAGGCTACATATGATTTCAGCAGGTGGACGGAGTTTTTGGACTTGCCTGAAGACTGGCGTAGCATCGGGGGAGGTGATCTGCAGCTGTATAAGATACCGGATGCATCATGGTATAGAGCGCCTGAGATTGTTGCGCTGAGAAAAAACCTGGATATGATAGGGATGATTGATCCATCTGATCCCCCGGTATACATGGAGAACCTGCGTGAAGCCAGTATGGGTACAAGGGGTGATATCCTGCATCATCCGGCACATGCAATTTACCTGAAGAAATTCTTTGACCGTATGGAGGTTCCCAGTACCCTTGTAATTTCAGAAACACCTGGAAAAGACAGGGAGGACATGCTCGATTTCTTTTTCAGGTACTTACTGGAGGAGGGCGAAAGGTCTGAAGAATAGTTATTGCTTGAGTATTTTTTGTTGATAGGTGATGCCTTTCTCAGTAAGATCCAGTTCATCCCTGCTGCCTCCGCCAGGCACCTCATATTCATCCATGCCTGAATCACGAAATAATGCCTTATAGCATGCGTTGTAGATTCATACTATTGTATCATTATATTTGGTTTTTAAATTCCAATCTGGCTCAACAATGAAAACATTTTTTACAATTTCAATTTTAATGATGATGGTGGCTTGTAACCAGGGTCCTGAACAGAAGAAGTCAGTTCCTGATAATCCTTTTTTTACCGGTTTGAACGAAGTCATCCAGTATGCTGATGTGACCGGGAAGGACATCAGTGAATATGCACAGATCACCATGGAGGATGCTGAAGCTGTCCTTGAAGCGATCCGGACGACAGAAGCTCCTGATTTCAACAATGTATTTGTACCATACGACCGGGTAGTGCATATGTTAAGCAAGGCAAGCAACAATAGTTTTATGTTGTATTGGGTTTCTCCCGATTCTCTTTCCAGGGCAAAGGGACTGGAGGCATATCAGGAGATTGATTCATTGATGACAAGCCTCAGTTCAGATGATCAAATATACAGCCAGATGCTTGCCTTTTC
>CAZPTO010000331.1:0-4564 GCA_964589155.1 uncultured Bacteroidaceae bacterium
CAGGTCATAGGATCCCACCTGCCCGGGAATGAACCACATCACTTTGTCCCTGCCCGGCACCATATCTTCCTTTACCCTGAAGGCCGGAATATAAAGGCTGTGCAACACATCCAGTGCCACGAGGTCGAGTACCACGGGCTGGTTCACCGGTACATACAGGCTGTCTGTTCTCTTGCCGTTTTCGTATTCAAACTGGAAATTCCACATCCGTGCAATGGCAGTTACACGCCTGGCATCTTCCGGCGGTTTCGTCATCGGCTTCCAGCCCATCCATCCGAAGTAGAACATCACCAGCACCAGCATGATAGGGATCACGGTCCAGATGATCTCCAGTTTTACGCTGCCTTCGTCCTGTATCGCTTTCGGATGCCTGTCTTTGCGGTATTTCCGGATGAATACCAGCATCACGATGGTGATCGAAACCATGAGAAAGATCGAAACACCGAGGATGATCATGAATGCCAGGTCGACACCGGCAACAAAATTTGAAGCATTCTGAGGATCTATATCGTACATAATCAGTAGTTTATCGTGTTATCTGAAAAAGTAATCGAGCATTGTCACAACCATCACGACTACAACAAGGGCAATAATCAGTCCCACCATCACCCTGAATATCCGCATGTCGTATTTCAGGTGCATGAAGATCAGCAGGACCAGGGTCGATTTGATCCCTGCAAGCAGCAGTGCTGCCGCGCCGCTCCACCGTGCCAGCTCGATCTGCGTGATCGCTACGGACAACAGGGTGAGTACGATGAGTACTCCCAAAACCATCAGGAGGGTTTTGTGCGGGATGATATGATGTTTTTCGTCTGCCATAATTCAATGGTTTAAGCGATGAGGTAAAACAGTGGAAAAAGGAAGATCCAGATCAGGTCGACCAGGTGCCAGTAAAGGCCTCCGTTCTCCAGTAATTGAAAATTATCGGGTTTGAGGCGGTCGGTCTTCACATAGTAGAAGATGAATCCCAACAGTACAATCCCGATCACAATATGAAACGCATGCAGCCCTGTCATAAAGAAGTAGAGTCCGAAGAACAGCACGTCACCGTATCCCAGCTGATCGAGATATGCGGAGCCGGGGAAAATGCCATGATCGAACTTGGCGCCCCACTCGAAATATTTATTCACCAGGAATATGGCCGCCAGGAGGATCGTTGCAGCGATAAGGACCAGCGTAAGCTTCTTTTTGTGTTGCTGAATGGCTGTGATCGACATGGCGATCGTCGCACTGCTGATCAGCAGGATAATTGTATTGATGGTACCAATGGGGACATCAAGCTCCTGGCTGGCCAGGTGAAAAGCTTCAGGGTGCATGTACCTGTATACGGCGTAAGTGATGAACAGTCCGCCAAACAGGAGCAGCTCCGTAAAAATAAAAAGCCACATACCGAGCTTTGATCCGATGTCGTCTCTGTGCGCATGTGCTGACATAAGCCTTCGTTTTAGTCGAATTTATAAGTTGCTTTATCGATGGTGGGAATCTCTTCGAAATTCTCCAGCGGGGGTGGCGATGGTACATGCCACTCCAGGGTGGTGCCTCCCCATGGATTGGCAGTTGTTTTCTTTCCCGACCGGGCCGATTTGATGAGGTTGATTGCGATGATGGCAAAACCGGCAACCATCACGAGGGCGCCGAGTGAAGAGATGATATTCGGACCATGGTAATTAGGCAGGTAGTCAAAGTACCTGCGTGGCATCCCTGTGATCCCAAGGTAAAACATCGGGCCGTACAGCGCTACAAAACCGATGAAGAATGTAAGCCAGCCGGTTTTGGCCCAGGATTCGTCGTACATGCGTCCGTACATCTTTGGGAACCAGTAATGGAGTGCCCCGAAAAATGCAAATCCCGTTCCCCCGAACACGATAAAGTGGAAATGTGCCACCACAAATGCAGTGTCGTGCAGGTGGACATTGGTCGCCAACGCCCCCAGCACCAGGCCGCTGAACCCACCGACCATGAATACAAAGACAAATGCAGCAGCCCAGAGGAACGGAACATCGGTTGAGATGGATCCCTGGTACATGGTGGAGACCCAGTTGAAGACCTTGATGGCGCTTGGAATGGCTACCAGGAATGTGAGGATAGAAAAGGTAAACAGTGCCGTGCCGCTCATGCCGGATGTAAACATATGGTGCCCCCAGACAAAATAACCGACAAAGGCAATGGCCATCGTGGAGATAATCATCGCCCGATAACCATAGATCGTTTTTTTGGCAAAAGTGGGGATGATCTCAGAGACCGCCCCCATGGCCGGCAGGATCATGATATACACTGCCGGGTGTGAGTATATCCAGAAAAGGTGCTGGTAGAGGATCGGGTCGCCGCCTTTGGCCGGATCGAAGAACCCGATATTGAATACCCGTTCACCGATCACCATCAGCAGCGTGATGCCCACGATCGGGGTGGCCAGCAATTGGATCCAGGCAGTACCGTAAAGGGTCCACGGGAAGAGCGGCATTTTCAGCCAGGACATCCCGGGGGCGCGTAACCTGTGGATCGTCACCAGGAAATTCAGACCTGTAAGGATCGAACTGAAGCCCAGTACAAATGCACCCAGTACCGCGGGCAACATGTTCGTACCGGTTTTGAAACTGTAGGGAGCATAGAAAGTCCAGCCGGTGTCGGGCGGACCGCCGCCTGTGAACAGGGAAGCTACCACCAGGATAGATCCGGCCACATAGATATACCACGAAAGGAGGTTCAGTTTCGGAAAGGCCACATCCTTCGCGCCGATCTGTATCGGGAGCAGGAAGTTGCCGAATATGGCGGGCAGACCGGGAATGATGACCAAAAAGATCATGATCACGCCATGCACGGTGAATGTAGCATTGTAGGACTGTGCGCCCATGAGGGTCTTCCCGGGCGCGATCAGTTCAAGCTTCATTAATAGCCCCAGGGTCACGCCAATAAAAAACCACCCCATGATCGAGTAGAGATACAATAACCCGATCCGCTTATGGTCAGTGGACAGGATCCACTTGAAAATCCCCTTCCTGCCACCCGTTTCCTCCAGGTAGCTTTTTGGCGCGTCATGCTGTTTGTTTTCTGACATGTTATTGTGATTATGTAGTTTTTTTGCGTTTCTTCAGGACCAGTACCAGGAAGACGATCAGGGCAATAAAAATCATCAGTGTCCCGGTGATCTTCGTGATATTCAGTACATATTCCTGTCCCTCCGGATCAAATGAATAGCAATACTGTAGTACTTTGTTGATGGTGGGACCGGCTTTCCCTTCATTGGCATCGATTACTGACATTTTCAGCTCAAAAGGAAGGAAGTAAATGCCATTCATATACCGGGTGATCTTTCCTTCGGGTGAAGTAACCACCAGCGTGGCCGAATGGATGAAATCGTTGCCGACTGCCTTGTACCTGAACCCGACAGCATCGGTGAGCTTTGCGATGTTTGCACTGTCGCCCGTGTAAAAGGTCCACCCCTTTTCCGCCTGCTCCTTCTTCTCCATCAGGTTCTGGTAATTGTTCTTTTTGCGCTCGGCAAGCATGGAGGATTCGCGCGGATCAAAGCTGATCGTGATCGCCTGGTAATCTTCCCCGATTACCAAATCGGATTTGTCGATCACCTCCGCCAGTCCGTCCATGAGCGGAGAGCAGATGCCCGGGCAACGGTAATAGACGAAGTTGAGAATGGTGGGTTTGTCATAAATATCACGGAGGTACACCGTATCGCCTTCGATATTGAACAGGAATGCATCGAGGGGGATGGTGTCGTTGAGTTTCTCCTCTACACCGATTTCAAGAGATTGTTGGGCCAGGTCCTGCGCCTGCAGGCCAATGAAAGCAGGCGCCATTACGAGTAGAAAAAGGAATTTCGTCATATATTTTAAATGGGTGTTGGAAATTTACATATATAAAATGGTATATCCCTAATGGATCTGTGAGTTTTTAGAGAACCAAAATTACAAAAAACTCCCATTTTGTGCGGAAAGCGTGCAGCTGGAAAGCGGTTGGTATGTTTATTTAGAAACTTTAAAAATAGCAATCTCTTTTCTTATTTTTACTCATAATGTATTAAATGGCTATTGATTTTTTGTCACACCATTTGCCTTCGGATACACTGCTGCCGTATTAAGTGGAATCTATTACGGGTGATCCAATGATTTCAGGACCTTGTCCCGGGATGTATGCTTTTTATTGTCAGCAGCATGCATTGGAACTGCATTCTTCCTAACTTTGGGGTAATGAACGAAATACCTGAAATATGAAAAGGCATATCCCGAATTTCCTGACGCTGATGAACCTGGCTGCCGGATCCATGGCACTGTATATGGTATTGAATGACCAGCCGGTGGAGGCAATATGGTTCTTCGCTGCATCTGTATTTTTTGATTTTGCCGATGGCCTGGCAGCACGATTGCTGAAGGCTACTTCCGGGATCGGCAAACAGTTGGATTCACTCTCCGACCTGGTGAGTTTCGGGCTGGTGCCCGCAGCTATGATCTTTATGATCCTCCGGCACACTATCGCACCGGGATCCGATGCGCTGGTAGGCGATATCAGCAAGGCCCATAAAGCCATGCTGTTTACGGTGCTCTTTGTGCCG
>CAZPTO010000332.1:0-4542 GCA_964589155.1 uncultured Bacteroidaceae bacterium
GAGCGAAGAGAGCAGTCCTTTCAGGGAAGAGGTCTTATTTGCATAGGCATGTTCGACTGCAGTGAGAAATCCGGCTGGAACTATTGCAGGAAATGGTTGCATTTTTCCTTCGGTCGTGAAAAATGTTACTTTGCAGGGTTGGTGTCTGTCGAGCAGTCTTCTCACCAATCCGGTTGTGACAAAAGGCATGTCGACCGAGAGGGTGATCGCGTTTGGGTATTGAATATGCGGAAGTGCAGAGATCAGCCCTTCAGCCGGACCTCCTCCGGGTGTCCGGTCGGGAACAACCAATTGTTCTTCGAACTCCGGAATCTGGTCGTTGCAGCTGACCACAATGTCATCGGTAAGTTGCATTGCCAGGTCGAGGGCATGTCGTGCAAGTGACCTGTCACCCAGTTTCAAGGTACGTTTGTCCGATCCCATTCTTTTACTGGCGCCCCCGGCAATGATGATCACTGAAAAGTCTGTTTTTGCATTCATGCGAAGCAGTCATTATTCAGCATGACGCACCGAAGTTATGATGTTGCGGGATAGCTCCATCAAATTTTTTTAATCTGCTGAGCCATCTTTGTGGCGAAAACAAAATTATTAAGCGCTTCATTATCGGTATGCATCACCTCTTCCTTGGTTCCCTCCCAGCACTTACAGCCCTGGTATATGTAGATTACTTTGTCACCGATCTCCAGGACCGAGTTCATATCATGGGAATTTACCAGGGTAGTGATATTATATTCTTTGGTGATCTCGCTGATCAGGTTATCAATCCGTATGGCTGTTTTCGGGTCCAGGCCTGAATTGGGTTCGTCGCAAAACAGGTACTTTGGTGACAGGGCGATCGCTCTCGCGATGGCCGCTCTTTTCCTCATGCCGCCGCTGAGTTCAGAGGTCATCAGCTTGTTGACTTCTTTCAATCCTACCCTTTCAAGGCAGAAGTCCACCCGTTTCAGTTTGCTGTTGTATGTATCGTTGGTGAACATATTGAGCGGGAACATTACATTTTCCTCGATCGTTATTGAATCAAACAGGGCACCTCCCTGGAAGAGCATTCCCATTTCTTTGCGCAACATCTGTTTCTTCCTTTTTCCCATCCTGGTGAAATCCCGGTCATCATATAATATCTCGCCGGCATCCACCTCCAGCAGTCCTACAATAGACTTCATCAGTACTGTTTTCCCTGAGCCGCTTTGACCGATAACTACGTTACATTTGCCCTGTTCGAGGGTCATATTCAGGTCGTTCAGTACATACTGATCATCGAATTTCTTATATAGGTTCTGCAGGTGGATCAATGGAGTATAATATTGGTGATAACAAGGTTGGACATCAATATGAACACACAACTAAGTACAAATGCCCGGGTGCTTGATCTGCCAACTTCCAGTGCACCTCCGCGCACATGGTAACCAAAATATCCAGACACAGTTGTAATAATAAAAGCATAAAAGGCAGATTTTACCATGGCATAGGCCAGGTAGTAGGGGTAGAAAACATATTGAATTCCATATACATAATCTGAAACGGGAACTACATCACCAATCAGGCAGACCAGGTACCCTCCCACCAGGCCAGAGGCGACACTGAGGGCACAAAGGACCGGAAGGAAGATCACCATCGCGATGAGTTTGGGTTGCATCAGGTATGCAGCCGCATTGATACCCATCACTTCCAGGGCATCGATTTGTTCGGTGACCCGCATCATTCCAATCTGTGTAGCGATGCTGGAGCCACTTTTTCCAGCAATTACCAGTCCGACCATCGTAGAAGAAAATTCAAGAAGCAGGGAATCCCTTACTGTCACACCGATGATGTATCTCGGTAGCAGGGGATTTTCAATGTTAAAATTGGTTTGTATGGTGATGGCAGCACCGACAAATAGAGAGATGAGGGCGATGATCCCTATCGATCCCAACCCATGATCTTCCATTTCACGGATGGTTTGCCTGTAGTAAATGGAAAATTTCTCGGGCCTGGAAAATACAGCCCTGAGCATCAGCAGGTATTTGCCTATATTTGACAGCGCTTTAAGCATGGCATAAAAGTACAAATATTTCAACTGCTGTCGAATAAAACTGTTTTGAAGTGCATTTCTTACGAATATTTACAGTATTTTTAAAATAGAAATAACCTGAATTTGTATGCAAAGTAAGTATTATGCCATCATCATGGCGGGCGGGATAGGCAGTCGTTTCTGGCCACTCAGTCGCACAAAGCGCCCCAAGCAATTCCTCGATATCCTGGGTATTGGAAAGACTTTATTGCAACAGACTTTTGACCGTTTCACGGAATTGATCCCGGCAGAGAATATCTATATTGTAAGCAACGCTGAATACCGGGACCTGATCATTGATCAGCTTCCTGCCCTTCCCCGGGAAAATATCCTGCTTGAGCCTTTTCGAAGAAATACCGCCCCCTGCATCGATTATGCTAATTTTCGTATCCTTCAGAAGGACCCGGAAGCAAGTATTATCGTGGCACCATCCGATCATCTGATCATGAAAGAGGAAGCATTTCTGGAGCAGGTCAGGTACGGACTGGAGTTTGTAAGCGAGAAGCAGGCTTTACTGACCCTGGGGATACAGCCCAGTCGTCCTGAAACAGGGTACGGATATATCCAGGCTGTTCAGAAGCCTGTTGCCGGTTATGAAAATACTGATTTGAAGAAGGTGAAGACCTTTACAGAAAAGCCCAACCTGGAGATGGCAAAGATCTTTTACGAGAGTGGCGAGTTTTACTGGAATGCAGGAATCTTTTTATGGTCACTTCCTTCGATCATGAAGGCTTTCGAGAAGCATGAACCCGAGGTGCATCAACTGTTCCAAATGGGTATCGGGATCTATGGCACGAAAGAGGAGGAACAGTTCATTGCCGAGACCTATGAACGTTGCAAGAACATCAGTATTGATTATGCGATCATGGAGAAGGCAGAAAATGTATATGTATTTGCCTCGGATATCGGGTGGTCTGACCTGGGGACCTGGGGATCGTTGTATGAGCAGATGGATGCAGACGGGCAGGGGAATGCCGTGTCAGGTAAGCATGTCTTTTTATATAATTCATCCGGCAATGTGATCAATGTTCCCGAAGATAAGCTGGTACTTCTCCAGGGAATGGACAATTACATTGTCGTGGAATCCGACGGTGTCTTGCTTATATGTAAAAAGGAGGAGGAGCAGAGGATCAAGGAATTTGTCAACGACATCAGGTCTGCCTTGGGTGACGCATTTATCTGAGGTGACGCGTTTGGCTGGTCTGAAAAATATATGCTCCTCACAGTTGCCCTGCAGGTTGATTGAATACACAAAAAAGGCTGCCTTTGCGGGCAGCCTTTAATTGTTTCATTATGCAGGATCAATTAATACTCCCAGAGGTCATGTTCCATGATAAAGAGTTCCTCTTTGATCCGCTCAGCTTCCATCAGTGCATCCTGTCCGGTCAGGTAGTCGACAATAAAACGGTTGCCAAATTCATTGGATTCCTGTGCGATGGTACTTGCGAACCTTCGCTGGATAAACAGGTCATCGAATGACAACGATTGTGCGTCATTATTTGGGTTGTATACTGTATATTGTGCCAGCAGGTTCCTGCACTGAGGAAAATATACAAAGAAAGGAACGATCCTGTTCACCCCCGGTAAGATCTGGTTTGTAATCGGATCGATCTTTGGAGTGATCAGGAGTGGTGCGATCGCATAGATACGTACACGCATTTCCGAGTGCTGCTTGTCGAAATACCATTTTTCCTTGATATAAAAACCTTTTACGTTGGATCCATTGGTTAAAATTTCAGCGGGATTGCCATCATCGTCAAACACAGTATCGGCCTCTATCCTGTTATAGATCACATCCAGGGTGGTGGGCTCTGTCAATGGATTATTGAAATCCTGCGATGCAAAGGGGGTTATTTCACCTGACTCTATCCCTTTCATAAGGAGGAGGAAGAGGCTGTACCGGTCTTCGATGGCCTCTGTTTCCGGGTATCTGAGCGGATAATTCATCCGTTGCCTGAGGTCGATAATTCTCCAGAGATCCTTTGCCCACATCACATCCGCTTCACGAAGGTAAGGGTATGGGACTGGTTTTTTATCGGGAGTAACATTTACTCTTTTATACACATCGATCATCTCGTCTGGACCAGTTTCTGTCCCGGGCCCTCCTTGTGAAATGCTTGTATTGGGTTGCTGTGCAAAGGAGCTTACAGAAACGCAGAGTCCTATTATACTTACAAATAAATACTTAGCTATCTTCATCACTATCGAATTTTAATTGTTATACCATTGAGCTGACGTTTTACACCATCAGGTCCGATGGCCTCAACATCTTCAATAAATACGCGTTGTCCGGCCCGCATGTTCCTGAATAATTCTTTTTGTGCAGAGGTGAAATTCTCGCTGTTGGATTCCTCAATAATATTGATGCCGCCTGAAGCTACGACATTTACTTTAAAATTTGTGACGGTAAAATCCACTTCAAACAAAAAATCATCAGCAAGGGCTTCTACTTTTTGCAGCCTTGTCAGGTCACCGAGTGTCAAAAATCCTGTTCC